>CALWYM010000048.1 GCA_944385775.1 uncultured Oscillospiraceae bacterium
GTACATGAAAATCTACTTTTGTCAAAATGATGATGGATGAGGAGAAGCCTGATACCAGTCTTATTCGCATGGGACCTTCCATAAGGTGTGCTTACCTTCCCCAGATAATCGAGTTCAAGGATACAAACTTAACGGTGCTGGAGACTATGATGTACGAAGGCGGATGTAATATGCAGGAAGCCCGGGACCGCCTTGGTTCATTTTTATTCCGCGGAGAAAGAGTTAATACGGTTGTTTCACAGCTTTCAGGCGGAGAACGCAGTAGACTCAAGCTTTGCATTATTATGAAACGGGGGATAAATTTTCTTATTTTGGACGAGCCTACAAACCATCTTGATATTGCATCAAGGGAATGGATTGAGGATGCTCTTTCAGACTACGGTGAGGCGCTGCTTTTTGTTTCTCACGACAGGTATTTTATCAATAAGTTCGCTACCAGGGTATGGGAAATTCGAAACAAACATATTTTTGATTACAACTGTAATTTTGAACGTTACAAGGAAATTCGCACCAGAGAGGAACAGCAAAATCTTGTTCAGCAAAGGGAGCAGAAGCCTGTAAAGGAAGAAAAGAAAGTTAAGGAAATAAAAGAACGAAAAATGTCACCTTCAACAAGGGAAAGGCTTATTCGTAAACTGGAAAATGAGATTGAAAAGCTGGAGAAGCAAATTAAGGAAAATGAAAGGCTGCAGGAGGAAAACTTCTCCGACTATGAAAAACTTATGGAACTTACAACAGAGCAGGCTGACCTAACGAAGTTATTAGAGGGAAAATACGCACAGTGGGAGGAGCTTTCGGATCAATGAGCTTTTTGAAGCGATATTCAGGGTATATATTAACAGCCGCTGTATCTTTCATTCTGGGCTTATTCTTTGCTGGAGTACTTGTAGGTTATAGCTTTACTGGGTATATCCTTTTTCTTGTAGGTTTTGCCGCACTGTTCTTCATGGTTTTAAAGATTATGAGTAGGAGATACCCAGGACCATGTAGGTTTATTTTACGATTTTTTGTAATAATGATTTGTGTGGGAGTAGTTTTTACAGCCGGTACTGCTATATATCTCGTAGCTTCAGGCAGTAATAGTAACAATGAAAATGCAGATTACGCCATTGTGTTTGGTGCGGGCGTAAATGGGCGTACACCTTCCAGATCGCTTATGACCAGAATTAATGCAGCCATTAAATACGGAAGGGAAAACCCTGACACAGTTTTTATTTTGTCCGGCGGTCAGGGCAGGGGAGAAGAGATTACTGAAGCTCAATGTATGTACGATTACATGGTGAAGAGTGGCATAGATGGGTCAAGACTTATTTTAGAGGACAAGGCAACGAATACACGTGAAAATGCCAAGTTTTCATGTGAAATTATTTTTTCGGAGGATCCGGGTTTTAACGGCAGGGTATGTGTGATAACTGAGGTATATCATGGAGCCCGTGCAAAACTTTGCACGGAAAACATGGGTATTTCAGATGTGGTTGTAAAAACAGGATACAGCGGTTATCCAATACTTACGGTTAACTACTATCTTAGGGAAGTCTTTGCACTGTGGAATTATATATTTTTTAACTCTAATTAGCAAATTAACTTTAACAATAAAACAGAGTGAATTTCCAAAATGGAAACTCACTCTGCTTTATTATACAGTCAGGGTTCCTTTTTCGTTTTCCAACAGAATAAGGATTTTTTCCTCAATGCCTGTTTCAGCGTTTATATAGACGAGACAGTGCTGATCGTTACCGTAACTGCACTTAAATTCGTGGCACAAAAGCTCATTTTTACCACTGGTGGGTATTACACAAAGATTATAGTCAAGCACTTCCAGAGAGTCAGCCAGACTGGCTTGAGCTTCGTCCTGGCTTACTTTTACGGGAGCAAGATTTCTCACAGTATGATTCATAATATATCCAGCTGTTTCAAAATTTACTATCTCTCCGTTATTCATGGCTATGCCAACCTTTACAAGGTCAGGGTAGTAGAGAATATTATTTTCTTTATAGGCAAAATTTGCGACCAGAATGTTGTTTTCTATATCATAATAGGTCATTGACATATTGGAAAGACCGCGTTCATTTAAAAAAGTTTCCGCAATAGAAATCGCTTTTTCCTGGGAAATATTTGATGAAGGGACAGCCCTTGATGTTCCGTAGTATAATATAAATCCGCCTGTTCGTGTTACTTCAAAAGTTTGTACAACGCTACCTGTTGTAGCGGTAACAACGTATACCGGAATGTCTTCCTCCCTCTGATACTCAACCTTAAGGCGGGTTCGGTCAATTTTAGAAAAATCCTGAATAACATAAAGGACGTCATTTTCACTTAGTTCTTTTTTTCCATCAAGGAATTTAGGTTCAAGAGATGAAATGTGAGAAGAGAATGGACCGTCATATATAAGAGTAGGAAGCTGAGGAAATTCTGTTTCCATTTGCTTAAAACTGTCTGTAAACCCGTTGGATACTGCCGATTCTGCTGAATCTGAAAGAATATCTTGATTTTTTTCCAAAGAGGATATACTTAGGGAACCGGATAATAGTTGAGAAGAAAGAGATGACAACGTGTTAGATACAGTCTCAGCGTTCTGACAAAGAGTTTCCAGATTTTTCCTGTGCTCATCAGAAAGAGAGTTGCCGGCAGCGCAGTATCTTGAAAGGTAGAAAACGTAGTCGCCTGTTTTTGAAATGAAAGCAGCGGTGTTTTCAAGTTGGCTGTTTGCGTAGGGAAGAACACCGAGGGCAGCGTCTGCTGACATTGCATCAGCATATACCTGGGTACAGGTAGAGCTTACAAGACTAGGGGATGAGGCGCAGCAAACCTTTCTGAGAGAATTATACATATTTTCGGTACTGTCTGCCAGTGAGGAAAAAGCCCTTGCGTAGTTGACTTCAGTTTGACGTTTGTATGAGCTTGCATAGGTATTTTGCTTTATTATAAATCCGCATACCACAGCAAATGCAAAGATAGTGTAGGTTGAAATAATTATTATGCTTTTCTTGGAAATTTTCAAAAGAAACACCCCTTTACCTTTATGATTAGCGGTAAAGGGGTATATTATTATAGAAATATTTTACTGTGAGACAACAGCAGAAAGCTTGTCCATCGCTACTGAAAAACGCCTGAGTGTTTCGTCCTTTCCAAGTATTTCGCAAATCTCAACAGCTCCTCCGGGCGTAACAGCTTTCCCGGCGGCAGCAATACGGACAGGCCACATAAGAACTGAATTTTTTACTCCAAGCTTTTCGGCAAGGGTAATAAGACAATCATGGACTGAATCATAATTCCATTCAGAAAGCCCGTCAAAGGCAGTGTATGCTTCTTTCAGCATGGTAAGTGAGCTTTCAATGGTGGACTTACTCTTTTTGTGAACAAAAAGCTCTGTGTCGTAGGACGGAAGAGAATCAAAAAAGTCAATCTTTTCGGGAATGTCTGTAAGCTTTTCGGTTCTCTGCTGGAGAAGGGCTGCTATGGCAGTGGGATCGATGGCAGGATTTTTAACAGCCTTACGGATGTAGGGCAAAGCCACTTTCGCAAAATCTGAAGGTGACATAGCACGGATATATTCGCTGTTAAAATATGTGAGCTTTTCAATATCAAATATTGCCGGAGATTTGGAAATTCCGGAAATGTCAAAAATCTCAGCCAATTCATTAAGAGAGAATATCTCCCGCTCGCCCCTGGGAGACCAGCCTAAAAGGGCAATATAGTTTACAACGGCATCTGAAAGATAGCCCTGGTTAATAAGGTCCTCATATGACGGATCTCCGTGACGCTTGCTCATTTTATTATGAGCGTCTCTCATAACTGCCGGGCAGTGGACATAGGCAGGAATCTCCCACCCAAATCCCTCGTACAAAAGATTGTATTTTGGCGTGGAGGAGAGATACTCTGTTCCTCTAACCACATGGGTAATACCCATAAGATGGTCGTCAACTACATTTGCAAAGTTATAGGTCGGAAGTCCATCACGCTTTATAAGAACCTGGTCATCAAGATCAGTATTTGGGACGGTGATATCACCTCTGATTTCGTCATGGAAAGTGGTAGTGCCGCTTTCCGGTATCCGCTGTCGTATAACGAAAGGCTCGCCAGCTAATGCGCGGGCGTCGCTTTCCTCCTGGGAAAGATTGCGGCACGGGTCAACAACCTTTTTAAAAGCATGGGCTTCTTCATCATCTTCTTGGGGCTGTTCCTCGACCTTGTCGCAGAAGCAACGGTAGGCGTGACCACGACTCATAAGAAGTTCTGCGTATTTCATGTAAAGTCCGCGGCGCTCAGTCTGAACATATGGACCAACAGGACCGCCTACGTCCGGACCCTCATCGTGATCCAGCTTACATTCCTTTAGGGTTTTATAAATAATATCCACTGCACCATCTACTAAACGGCTCTGATCAGTATCTTCTATACGAAGAATAAAGGTGCCTTTGTTTCTTCTGGCAATGAGCCAAGTGTAAAGCGCAGTACGAAGATTTCCTACGTGCATATACCCTGTTGGGCTCGGTGCAAAGCGTGTCCTCACTTTACCTTTCGGTATGCGGTTTTCCATCTCCTGAAACCAACTATAATCTATAGCCATGTTGAACCTCCATGGAATTGTAGTATAATCGTATTAACGATTCAGTTTTACTACACAAATATACATTACATTCCGAAAAAAATCAATACAAATCGTTTTCAAAAGGTTAATGTGACATTTGAAGTAATATGTGGTATTATTACTTTAATTACGTTTAAGTAGGTGTATGTTACGTGGATTTCACTAAAGTGAAAGAGTTTATACTTGGACTTTGGGACAGTATTATTTCTGCCGGGCTTTTGTCCGATACAGTTATATTTATTTCAAGGCTTTTGCTGCCGGTTTTAGGTATTATCATATTGTACAGATGTGCAGGTTCTCTTTTTGGATATAGAAGGGAAAAGGAAGTATGGGGGTACCTTGCTTTGCCAAACGGAGCAAAAATTGAACTTAATCATTGGGAAAATATCGTTGGTAGGGCAATGTCGTCAGATGTTTGCATGGAATATCCGTCCGTATCGCGCACCCATGGCGCTATTATCCGTGAGCCAGATGGAAATTGGCGGATTTATAATTTGGGCGGAAAGATGGGAATTACGGTAAGAGGGAAGAAGTTAAACACTGTGACCACCATAAGAAACGGAGATATAATTAATTTTGGTGGCGTTGATACGGTATTTATGAAAGATACGGAACATGATATTTTGGAAGATAACAGCGAACGGAAAAGCCCTGTGGGAACACTTGTGCTGCTGACACTTTTTATGTCCATATTGTGTTCTGATTTATGTCTTAGTATGGCAGAAAGCGGAACAATTATTTTTGCGTTTTCGTCTCTTGCACTTCTAATGTGGGGCTCTTATTTAATAACAAGGGTTTTGGACAGGGAAGCTTTTGAGCTTGAGACTATTGTGTTTTTCCTGTGCGCCATTGGGTTCTCTGTTGTGGCAAGTTCAAGACCGCAGGCTCTATACAAAGAGATAATATGTATGGTGGCAGGTGTGGCTGTGTACTGGATATTAGGCTGGTTTTTAAGGGAACTGAAACGTGCAAAAGCTTGCAGATGGTATATTGCAGGGTTCGGTGTGGTGCTCCTTATACTAAATCTTTTTATGTCAGAAAGTATTTTCGGCGCTAAGAACTGGTTAAGCATAGGTTCGTTTTCGTTTCAGCCGTCAGAGTTTATAAAGATATGCTTTGTTTTTGCCGGAGCTGCAACACTTGACAGAATGTTTGCAAAACGAAATTTAATCCTTTTTGTCCTCTATGCCGGACTATGCGTGGGAGGACTTGCGATTATGAGCGATTTTGGTACTGCCCTTGTTTTCTTTGCAGCTTACCTTGTAATAGCATTTATGAGGTCGGGAAGCTTTGCGGCTGTTATTCTAAGCGCAGGCGGAGCGGTGCTTGCTGCGTTTCTTGCTGTTCTTGCAAAGCCGTACATTGCCCAGCGTTTTGCCACATGGGGGAACGCATGGGCTGACCCGAACGGAACAGGGTATCAGCAGACTAGAGCTATGGCTGCGTGCGCGTCAGGCGGTCTTCTTGGATTAGGGGCTGGAAGAGGCTGGCTAAAGAGAATTTTTGCCGCAGATACGGATATGGTTTTTGCTTTTGTCTGCGAGGAGTTGGGACTTATAATAGCTGTTTTGGCAGTAGTTGCGATTGTAATAATTGCGCTTACTGCTATTGGTTCTGCATCTGAATCAAGAAGCACCTTTTATGTTATAGCAGCCTGTGCATCCGGCACTATTTTGCTTGTGCAGGTTATGCTCAATGTGTTCGGGTCATTGGATATGCTTCCATTTACCGGCGTTACATTCCCCTTTGTATCAAATGGAGGTTCCAGTCTGATTGCCTGCTGGGGGCTTGTCAGCTTTATTAAAGCTTGCGATACAAGACCAAGTGCAAGCTTTGCGGTAAAATCCGGGTTTAAAGTAAAGAAAAAGAGGAGTAGAAATGAAGAAAATTAAGTTTAGGACTTGCTCTGTTTTTCTTCTTGTGCTGCTTTTAATGGCAGGTATCGGAATATTTATTTTTAAAATGTTTACCAGCGGGGGACAGTGGGTTGTTTTCCCTTCCAATGGAAACGTCTTTCAAAATGGTCGTTTGTCCGTGGGAACAGTAATCGATAGAGACGGCGTTACACTTGCGAAAATATCTGAGGGAAAGGTTACTTATGCTGAAGATGAAGCAGTAAGAAGGTCTACACTTCATATTGTAGGAGACTATGAGGGAAATGTTGCGGGAGGGGCTTTAAGTATATTCCGCAAGGAGCTTACAGGGTATGATTTTATAAATGGAGTATATTCCTACTCCGGCAGCGGTGGAGAGGTTCGCCTTTCTGTAAGCTCCGAATTAAACAGAGCGGCTTATTCTGCGCTTTCTGGAAGAAACGGTGCGGTATGCGTTATGAACTATGAAACTGGGGAGATTTTATGTATGGTTTCGTCACCGAATTTTGATCCGGAAAATCCACCGTTGATTTCCGAAGACGATACAAGCGGAGTATATATTAACAGGGCAATCGGAGCGTCTTACACCCCTGGTTCCGTGTACAAACTTGTTACTCTAACAGCCGCAGTTGAAAAAATTGATGATTTGTTTGAGAGAAATTTTCACTGTGATGGAACGATGGAATTAGGCGATGGAACAATTGTCTGTACAGCAGCCCATGGGGATATGAAAATCGAGGACGCTCTCGCAAAATCCTGTAACTGTGTATTTGCGTCTCTGGCGATTGAGCTTGGGGGAGACATAATGGCGGAGTATGCAGAGAAGATGGGATTTACAGATGGATTCTATATTGACGGATATAAAACCGCAGATGGACGTTTTGATATTGGGGAAGAAGGCTCAGCAAATCTTGGATGGTCTGGTGCCGGGCAGTTTAATGACCTCATTTCGCCGATAAGTATGCTCAGATACTGTGCGGCTATTGCAAACAGCGGCACTGCACCGGGGATTACCATGCTTAAAAACGGGAAGGGGAGCAATGAGAGAGTGATTTCTCAGTCCACAGCTGAAAAACTGGGAGACATGATGAATTATTGCGTTTACCTAACATATGGAAAGGATAATTTCCCGTTTGACGACGTCTGTGCCAAATCAGGAACCGCAGAGGTTGGAGGCGGAGCAAAACCTCACTCGTGGTTTACTGGATTTGTTCGCGATGAGGATTATCCTATTGCGTTTACTGTTGTAATCGAGAATGGAGGCTGGGGCTTTTCACAGGCAGGCGCTGCTGCATCAGATGTTCTTTATGCAGTAAAAGAGTATTTTGACTGTTAGGTGTTGGTATAAGAATGTGAATTTTTATATAATTTTTATTTTTTAGCTGTTTAGGCCTTTACTTTTAGAAATAAAATGATAAAATTAAAGTAAAGGCGATGTAAATGATGATTAAATTAAATTGCAGGAATAAATGTTTTTTTGATTGCAAGTAGAATTACGTTAGCGGTGTAATATAAAGAATTATTGTGTTGACTTGTGTCGCTTTGCATGATAAAATGACCGTGGTAAAGTTCGGACCATCGGGGGGAAAAAGCCATGAAAGAAAGAAAATGGCGCCTGGGAGACAGACGAGATGGGTATCTTATTAGGGATATTGACCCGATGCATTTTATTACGCCTATAATATATCCTGGAAGATGTAATAATGAGGCTTATATTTCAGAAACCATTGATTTGACGGAGCTTAATAAGTATATAGCAAAGAAAAATTCCGCAAATCCTGATTTTAAGTTCACATTGTTTCATGCTGTCGTAACTGCTTTTATTAAGACAGTTACTCTCAGACCAAAGATGAACAGATTCATTGCCAATAAGAGATTTTATCAGCGTAAGGAGGTAACCGCTTCGTTTGTTGTAAAGAAGCAGTTTACTGATTCTTCTGAGGAAGGTCTTGCGTTTATCCATGGAGAGGATTCGGATAATATAGATTCAATCCATGAAAAAATAAAAAGCCAGGTTTTAATGAATCGGTCATCGAAAAAGGATACCACGAGCAGTAGTATGGATTTTATAACAATGCTTCCCGGTTTTTTATCGAGGCTGATTATAAAGACAGCTATGGTGCTTGACAGGCATGGTATTGCGCCCAGAGAATTTGTTGATACTGACCCGTACTATGCAACGGTTCTTCTTTCAAATTTGGGGTCTATTAAGTTAAAAAGCGGGTACCACCACTTAACTGATTGGGGTACATGCTCTATATTTTGTATAATTGGCGAAAAGAAGATTACACCAGTGTTTGCACCAGACGGAAGCTATGAGATGCACGAAACCCTTGATCTTGGCATAACGATTGATGAGCGTTTGGCAGATGGATATTATTATTCAAAAACCGTAAGGCTTTTGAAAAAGCTCCTGGAAGAGCCGGAGCTGCTTGATACACCTGCCGGCAAGGAGATTGAGTATTAATATGAGTGAAGTTACTGTTAAGACACCTTGGCTTAAGAGCTTGGGGGATATGCCTTCACATCTTGAATATCCGAGCTGGTCTATGTCTGATGGAGTTTTGGATATTGCGAGAAGGTATCCCGACCATATTGCGTTTGATTTTATGGGCAAGACTACGACATACAAGCGCCTTGCTGAGGAAATAGAAGATTGCGCCAAATCTTTGAGGACCATAGGTATCAGGGAGGGTGATGCTGTTACTATTGCTATGCCAAATTGCCCTCAGGCCATAGCACTTTTTTATGCTGTTAATATGGTTGGTGCTATTGCAAATATGGTCCATCCGTTGTCGAGTGAAAAAGAGATTGAGTTTTACCTGAACGAGTCTAAAAGCGTGACTGTCTTTACCCTTGATCAGTTTTATTCTAAAATTGAAGCTATAAGGCAAAATACAAGTATTGTTAACGTTGTCCTAGCAAGCATACGTGATGAGCTTACAAGACCTGTCAAAGCGGGTTATATGCTTACTGAGGGAAGAAAAATAAAAAAGATTCCGGAGGACGCACCGGTTATACGGTGGAGTCAGTTTATCAGGCTGGGTAATTCGTGCTTCTGGAATTATAAGGTTCAAAAGAAGGCGGAGGATCCCGCAGTAATTCTTTATTCTGGCGGAACCACAGGGACTACCAAGGGTATAGTTTTGACAAACGGTAATTTTAATGCCCTTGCAAAGCAGGTTATAGCAGTTAACCCCATGTTCAGACCTGGTGATAAGATGCTTGCGGCGATGCCTCTTTTCCATGGCTTTGGGTTGGGTGTATGTATCCATACAATGCTTGCAAATGGCGGAAGATGTATTCTTGTTCCGCGTTTTACTGCAAAAAGCTATTCAAAACTTATCGTAAAGAAAAAATGTAACTTTATAGCGGGCGTTCCCACTTTATATGAAGCATTGCTCAGGCTTCCGAACATGGAAAAGGCTGATCTGTCAAGCTTAAAGGGTGTGTTCTCAGGCGGAGATTCACTTTCGGTGGAGCTTAAGAAGAAGTTTGACAAGTTTTTGTATGATCATAAATGTGCGGTACAGATTAGAGAGGGCTATGGAACAACGGAAACTGTTACAGCTTGTTGCTTGACGCCTCCTCATATGGCTAAGGAAGGCAGTATTGGATTGCCATTTCCTGATACGTATATAAAAATAGTGAAGCCGGATACAGATATTGAGCTTCCGTACGGTGAGGAGGGAGAGATACTTATTTCAGGTCCCACCGTTATGAAAGAGTATATGAATCATCCGGTGGAAACGGCAAAAACACTGAGAACTCATAAGGACGGATTAACGTGGGTTTATACCGGGGATTTGGGCTCAATGGACGAAGAAGGGTTTGTGTTCTTCAAAGGCAGAATTAAGAGAATGATCATATCCTCGGGTTACAATATTTATCCGGCACAGCTTGAAAATATTATAGACGCTAATGAGCTTGTCCATATGAGCTGTGTAATAGGGGTACCGGATCCATATAGAATGCAGAGGATTAAAGTGTTTATAATGCTTAAGCCTGGTGTTCCCAAAAATGAGGAGACTAAGGAGTCGATTTTGTCCTACTGCAGAAAAAATATCGCTAAGTATGCCATGCCAAAGGATATAGAGTTTAGGGATGTGTTACCTACCACGCTTGTTGGAAAGGTTGCTTATAGACAGCTTGAGGAAGAACAGCTCCAAAAGGATAATCAGCAGAAAACATCATCAAATGAAGACAATTAACAATAAAGGAGGTAAAGTATGGTAAGAAAAGCTGAGGAGCGCAGCGTCACGGTAAATGAAGAAATGCGTGGCGGTCCGGGAAGCGTTGAACTGGTGGAGATAGCTTCGAAGGCTGAGATGTACTCGAAGGCTCGTCTGTTTTCCACCATCTTACTTAAACCGGGATGTGGCATTGGTTATCACATACACCATGATGAAAGTGAAATTTTTTATGTTGTAAAGGGTACCGCGGTATATAACGATGATGGTACAGAGAAGACAATTACCGAAGGGGATGTAACCATCGCTGCCAGCGGGCATGGACACGCAATAACAAATAAGAGTACGGAAGACGTTTTGCTAGTTGCTTTGATTCCACTAGCTTAAAATAATAAAAGTGAGGAGTATTTACCATGAATAAAAACGATAGAAGACCAAGAACTGATGATATGTATAGGGCAATTCTTACCCTTAACACTGTTGACGAGTGCAAGAGATTTTTTGATGACCTATGCTCAATTAATGAGCTTCGTGCAATGGAGCAGCGTTTTAATGTTGCAACGCTCCTTGATAAGGGTATGATTTACAATGATATTCTTGAGCAAACAGGCGCGTCCAGCGCGACCATAAGCCGTGTTAATCGTAGTCTCAGATACGGTGCAGAAGGCTATGCCATTGCTTTCTCCCGTATGAAGGATGAGGACGATAGTGAGTGATCAATACATCTCTATTGCGCCATATTATGATGAGCTGACAAGAGATGTGCCGTATAGTGTCTTTGCGGATTTCTATGAGGATATATTCAAAAAGTATCACATTAGCCCTCGAATAATACTGGATCTTGCCTGTGGGACAGGTACACTTACCTGTCTCATGGCGGAGCGTGGGTATGAAATGATTGGCGCTGATGTATCAGAGGATATGTTGGCTGTGGCTGTGGAAAAAGCAGGGGAGAGGAAGTTTCCTGTTATGCCAATGTTTTTAAATCAGTCGATGGATGGTCTTGACCTGTACGGTACAGTGGACGCCTGTGTGTGTTCTCTTGATGGTATAAATTACATTCCGCCGGATATTTTGCCTGAAGTTTTTCACAGGCTAAGGCTTTTTATAGCCCCTGGCGGTGTTTTTGTTTTTGACATCAATTCGCCGTTTAAGCTGAAAAATCTTGATGGTCAGATTTTTCTTGATGAAACGGATGATGTATTTTGCGTTTGGCGGTCGGATTTTTCAAATGAAAAAAACTGCTGTTTTTACGGATTTGATATATTCTTCCGGGAAGAAGACAAATGGGTTAGAGGTCAAGAGGAACATACTGAATATGCTCATTCTGCCGTGTTTTTGACTGAACTTTTGAAGAAAAACGGCTTTACGGATATTTCTATTTATGGGGAATTGACTTTGTCAGAACCAAAAGAGACCGAAGATCGTATTTTTATTGCAGCAAGGCGAGTAGAGGATTAGTATATGGATGAACTTATAAGAGGACTCTCCAGTGATGGCTTTGTAAAGATTTCAGCGGTTAATACGCGTAATCTTACGGAGAAAGCCAGAAATATTCATATGATGCTTCCAGTTGTTACTGCAGCTATTGGCAGGACCATGGCAGTTACGTCAATTATTGGTAATTCAATGAAGGAAAACGGATCCAGTATAACCGTGAGAATAAACGGAGGTGGACCTGTCGGAACTATAATGGTTGTTTCCGATAATTTTGGTAACGTACGAAGTTATGTCCAGAATCCGGCAGTGGATTTGCCACTCCGTGAAGATGGAAAACTTAATGTAGGCGCTGCCGTTGGAAATGATGGAACATTAACAGTAATAAGAGATTTTGGATTTGGCGAGCCGTATACCACTACGACTCAGCTTGTCAGCGGTGAGATTGCAGAGGATTTTGCCCAGTTTTTTGTAGAAAGTGAGCAAGTTCCCACTGCTTGCGCTCTGGGTGTACTGGTGGACAGGGACCAGTCGGTTCTTGCTGCTGGTGGATACGTTGTGCAGCTTTTGCCGGGCGCTCCGGAAGAACTTGCAATTGCCGTTGAGGAAAATGTGCACAAATCGGGTTCTGTAACCTCCATGCTCAGCGTTGGCACCCTGGAGGAAATGGTTTACAGGGTTATGGATGGATTTAACGTTAAAATTGTTGAGAAAAACAGTATTGAGTATAAATGCTATTGTAGTCGTCAGCGTGTTCTTGACGCTGTCGTAGGGATAGGGAAAGCTGAAATAAACAAAATACTGGATGAGGATAAAAAAATTGAGGTCAAGTGCCGCTTTTGCGACAAGGTATATACCTTCACAAAAAATGATTTTGTTGAGAACTAAAAAAGAGCGATGAGATTATCTCATCGCTCTTTTTGTACAGACAAAGCTCCACCCATAAAAGGGTGGAGCTTTGCGGTACATCCTGTTGTTGAGGCAAGGTGCACCTTATTAAATTATTATATATTTTCACCGTATGGGAAAAACCATACGATAAAAACCAGGTAAATTAAAGCCCTGAGAATCCTAAAAACGAATTCTCAGGGACGATAGAAATCGCGGTACCACCCTGATTGCTGCCTAAAACAACCACCTTAGCAAGGTAAAACCTATAGCGGAATAACGACCGCCAACCGCAGCATCTTAATTGCACTAAGCGTTCTGAAGCCGAGCTCTGGAGAGGATACTTTATTGACCGTATACTGGCATTCCAGCCACAGCCAGCTCTCTGTGATACGTTTTCTCAATAAATAGTCTCCGTCATAGCCATTAAATTTTTATTTCTAACAGTATAATCTATTTAAACAGATTTGTCAATTAGAAAATTCCACATATTTATGACGGGGGCATTAGGATACTATTAAAAATTTATTCTGTAGTTATTTGTATTAATAAGACTATTTCGCCCCACTTAATATGTGCAATATGATTCAAAATATTTAAGTACCCCCACATTTGTGGGGGTACTTTTAATTAATATCTGTGGGATTCAAACCATTTAGTAATTTCGTCAATTCTCTTTATCCTGTGAAGTGGTTTTCCACTTCTTGAAAGCTCATGGTTTTCACCTTTAAATAGTACCATTTTCGCTTCCACTCCATGGTCTATAAGCGCTGAGAACATCTGGTAACCCTGGTCAATAGGACAACGATAATCCTCAAAGGAGTGGATAAACAGGGTAGGAGTTTTGCATTTATCGGCATATTTCATTGGGCTATGCCACCAAAGTTTTTCGGGATTATTCCACGGGTCAGTGGCGTTCTGATCCAGGGAAAATCGTACGCCAATGTCGGCAACACCGTAGAAGGAGAACCAGTTTGATATTGAACGCTGACTCGCACAGGCTTTAAAGCGGTCGGTATGCCCTACAATCCAGTTAGTCATAAATCCGCCGTAGGAGCCTCCTGTTTCAAAGAAGTTTGTGCTGTCCATCTGTGGATGGGAGGAAAGAGCGGCGTCGCAGAACGCCATGATATCATCGAAATCCACAGTACCGTAT
Source organism: uncultured Oscillospiraceae bacterium (assembly GCA_944385775.1). Lineage (GTDB taxonomy): Bacteria > Bacillota > Clostridia > Oscillospirales > Oscillospiraceae > RUG626. The sequence goes on from CALWYM010000048.1 coordinate 14,137, forward strand.
TTACCACGGATATCAGCAAATGAACCCTTTCCGTCAGAACCGGTTGGGTTACAGAAGATTACAAAATATCCAAGACCCGCCCAATACTGCATTTCGTGGTAGAAAACAGGACCATAAGCCGTTTTAGGTCCGCCATGTATATCTATAATAACAGGATATTTCTTACTTTCATCAAAGTCTATCGGTTTTAGTACAAAACCGTGAACATCATGGTCTCCGCAGGTAATGTTCAGTTTTTCAGGAATTGCCACGTATTTGTCTTTAAATACGTTTTTATTAAGGGCTGTAAGCTGCTTATCCATACTGTAAAGCTCCTGCGCCTTCATATCGTAAAGTGCTGTAAAGACAAGTTTATCACCGTATGCGTCAAATGAATCAACAGAGCCCTCTTTATCAGTAAGCTTCTCGATTATACCATTTTCAAGTTTAAACAGGTAAGAGCTATCCTCATTCGTTGATATAAAATAACATACGTCGCCTACCATTTTAAGAGTGTTTCCGCTCCCATAGCGGATATCTGAGCCAATGCTGGAGCCGATATTTCTTCCGTGTTTGGCGTAAAGCTCAACGTTGCCGTTAAAGCTTACCTTGTAGAAATCAGGGTCGGTATTGGAGCCGTAGCTATTGTCGGAAGCACACACAATCACAAAGCTTTCACCAACAGCGTAACTTTTAATATTAAATGTTTCAGTGCTTTCAACAAGAAGTGAGGACTCGCCGGTATCAATATCCATTTTATAGATACTGCTGTTACCGTACCCCTTGTTGATTACCTGACGTTTTCCACCCTGGAAGAATACTGTTTTACCGTCATTTGAAAGCCTTGGATTGGAAACAGTAAAATCTTTTTTAGAAAGGGGAGCAAGTTTTCCTTTTTTGGAATTATATATGAAAAGTGAAGAATACGCGCCTTTGTTAAAGCTTCCACCATTAAACCACCAGGGAACCTGCTGGACTATTTCATAATCCTCGTTTTCCTTTGTGTACTTTTCATAGGCTTCTCTTGTTTTCTTTTCACCCTTGTAAAGGTCTTCAAACCCAGGGTATACTTTTCCAAGTACAAGATAATTTTTACCGTCAACAGGAACTATCTGTGAGACTGGAACAGGCACAGTGAACGCTTTAACCGCTTCTCCGGCGGACAGGCTTATTTTGTAATAAGTTGTATCAAGGGAAGATTTGCTACCATCATCACGGCTGGATTGAAACAAAACAGTGTCCTTATCCACAAAGACGAAATTATTTTCTTTGCCTCCACCGGTAAGCTGACGGACTTTGCTGCCCTTTAAAGAGTATATGTTAGAAACATATTTATTCTTATCCTTATTAGCTGTTGTCACCACAAAGCAAAAATTTTTTCCGTCCGGTGAAAAGGTTGGGCGAGAGATAAATTTAATGTTTGTAAATTCGTCAATTGAAATTCCTTTCATAATTTCACCTCCAATAGTATATGTTTCTTAGTATATTATCAGTTAGAGAAATGTCAAGTACAATTGGAGGGAAAAAGAAAAATCGCCTGATAACAGACGATGAAAAAGCACAATATAGAACAGAAATAACCCTTGCCTGCGTAATCATCACGACAACTTGCAGACAAGGGTTACTTCTGTTCACTCTTATTATCTAACATCCGTGGTTAACCTCTCTTTCTACGGATTAAGACGTTACCTTTTGTTTTATCGAACTCTATACTCCAAAACACCCATTTTTAAAAATCCAAATCTCCAAGAGAGATACTCTTATATGTTGGATCCTATAGCTTTACGATGAAGGTAACCGCCTTTACTCGAGACTCAAAAAATATAACAAGCAATATGTCCTCCTGAAATTACTATACAATATTTTTACCTTTCTACCACATGAAAATCATTCTAAAGGCTTTTTCGTCAAATCAAGTAACCTGTATTGCTTTGAGTCTCCTAAACTTACCTGTACATTGGTATCACCCCTTACGACTATAATTTATCACAAGAATTAAATAATTTCAATATGTAATTTTGTATAAACTTAACAACTAAGTTTAGTACAATAGGTAGAAATAATTAAAATAATCCAATATATATTGTAAAATTTATAGCAAGTTGATATAATAAATGTGTTGGGCTGAATTTACAAGTAAAAGGACATGACAGGAATTATTCCTGTCATGTCCTTTTTATTATTATCCTGATACCAAGCAAAGATATTTTAGTTTTTTGGACAATGTTACTTTGCGACGTTTTCGCTGAACTGCATGAAGATTTGCGCAACTTCAGCACGTGTAGCCGTGCCGGTCGGATTCAGATTTCCATTGTAACCATGCAGCAGATTCTCGCCAACTGCCCACTGCATTGCCGCAAGAGCCCATGTGTCTGTCGTATCTCCGTCTACAAAGCCAGAAAGGTCGTTTTTCGCACTTGTGTCATAGCCTTTATACTTTGCGTAATTGTAAAGCATTTGTGCAAGCTCCTGACGAGTCACGTTTTGATCCGGACGGAAAGTGCCGTCTGCGCAACCGGAGACAATGCCCTCTGAAGCTGCCCAGTTCACAGCCTCAGTATACCAGTATCCGGTCATAACATCGGAAAATACTGCCTCTCCTCCGGCAGGATTCCCTTCCATATTATAAATGATCTGTGCTACCATGGCTCGATTGAGGCTGTACATAGGTGCAAAAATTGATTCACTTATACCGTTCATCATGTCGTTGTCATATACATACTTCACAGGAGCATAGTACCACTGATTTTCGGCAACGTCAGTGAACGGGAAGGTATCAACAGGTGTCGACGGGGTAGATGGTGTAGATGGGGTAGTTGAAGTTGCCGGTGTAGAAATCCACCGTGCAGTGAAGACAGTATCAGCAGAAATGTTAACATTTTCATCTGGCTGATAAATATAGCCGTCTACGCTTGATTGCCAGCCGCGGAAAGTATAATTACCGACTTTTTCTGGAGCTGCAGGAAGGGTGAGGGCTTCCTCGGTTTTTAGAACATTCAAACTGTTAATAACCACATTTTCATTGACAAACTGGACGCTCCAAGTAGTATCATCCTCAGCTTGACCGACAAAGGTTACATTATTAACGCTGCCAGCCTCCTCGGTTGCCTCTTGAAGGGTGGCGTGGTAAGTATAGACGCCGTTGTTATCTGCCTCGTAGTTAAGATCGGTTGTCACATTGGAACTGACAGAGGATGAGAAAGAGCCACCAGAAATAAATTTCTCATCTTCCTGTTCAACGAAGCTGGCGTCCACAGCTGCAAGTTCTCCGGTAAAGCTGCCACCAGAAACATCGACTTTTACAGGCTGAGCAAGTGGTTCTTCTTCAGGATCAGCAAGGTTGCAGTCCATATAACGAATACCGTAGTTCTGAGTGCTGTTAATCTCACCGCCGGAAATATTTACATTCAGACCTCCTTCAGCATATCCGGATCCTCGATTTGCAGCAATTGTAATAGCGTCACCGGCGTTTGAAGTACCGGAGTTATTCTTGAACGCAGAAACGATGGATTCATCTACTACAGCCTGATCTGCAGCAGTCATCTCTGTTCCGCCGCTCAGTGTACCGCCATAGACATTCAAGGTACCACTTGCAATTTCAACTGCAGAGCCCTTAGCACTGGAAATGACAGGTCCTGTTGTGCTGCCCTCACTGCCAATGGTCAGAGTACCGGCTGATGGCCAGTATATTGCGGTGTCATCGGAAAGAATGCTGCCACCTGTAATTGTAAGATTGCTTTCACCTGAAAACAGATTGTTAGTGCTTATTGCATTGGTTGTACTGTCGATTTCACCACCGGAAATTGTAACTTCGGCTCCAGCACTGTCCTTGTCATATCCGCGGGTAAAAATGGCAAATGAAGTCGCCATATCAGGACCGTCGGATTTGATTGAGCCTCCGGTGACGTTTACTTCGCCGCCATATGTAACTATTCCATTAATGGCGTTGCCGTTAATAATACCACAGGTGTTAATTGTTCCGCCAAGATTAACAAGAACGTAAGAATCCTCATAAATGTTTGCATTGCTGGATATATTGGCGGTCTCCTCAACTGTCAGGGTTCCTTTATTGACAATGCCGTTTATTTTATCTTTAATAGCAAATTTTGTCTTTATTTCTCCGTTTGTAATGGTCAAATTACCATTATTAACCATAGTGCTCAACCAAACGACCTTTGTCATTACGGAATCTGCGACATTATCAGTTCCGTTGAGATATAGGATGTTGCCTCCCAAATCCAATACAATTTTGGCGCCCTCTGGAATTTCTACTAACTGGCTGGCAGTGTAGTCGTTATGCATGGTAATAGTAACAGACTCAGAGGTACTTGCAGCCGCAGCAGCTGTAATTGCTTGTTCAATAGTATCGTAATATGTTTCGTAAACGCTGAAACAGTCCTCAGGAACAATAGCGCTGTAAGTAACTGTGCCTGTATTTTCATCTTCGGAAATGTTCAGTGATATAGATGTACTAGACGTCGTTACAACATCAGGATCAATCACGCCATCTCCGGAGACAATTAAAGTCGCACCTTCCGCGAGTTGCATAGTAAGGGGGGTGTCACCCCAGAATCCACCAACAGCATAGTCAATGCGGGAGCCCTCGTTGAGAATAAACTTAACGGTCTCACCGCTACCAATAGTACCGGTACTTTTAAAATTGTTGGAACCGGCTGCATTTACTTCAATTTCAATAGAATTGCTTTCGTCAAAAAATTTCTTATAATCAGATATTGCAACGTCATAAATAGTGCCGTAGCAGTCGTAATACTTTGTTCCGTACCGGACATTGTAATCAGCAGGAATAGTATCGGTTACTTCGTAGTCACTATCTTCAGTGCGGACAAGAATCACATCGTCGGTAAAGTATTTATTTTCAATTGCAGCAGTAGCTGCTGTGGATAAAACATTCTGCAGTTTACCACCGCTGATCTGAATATCGTCACCATCTCCGGAAAAAAGAGATGAAAGGTTCTTAGAGCTATTCAAAATAGTACCGCC
>CALWYM010000049.1 GCA_944385775.1 uncultured Oscillospiraceae bacterium
GAAGATCTTGAGCCAAGAGCACCCGTAGTTGTTGTTATGGGTCACGTAGACCATGGTAAGACAAGTCTACTTGACTATATCCGTTCCGCACACGTTGCATCAGGCGAGGCTGGCGGAATTACTCAGCACATCGGCGCATACAGGGTTATGGTAAACGGTTCCCCAGTTACTTTCCTTGATACTCGGGGTCATGAGGCATTTACTTCAATGAGAGCAAGAGGCGCAATGGTAACTGATATTGCGATTCTTGTCGTCGCCGCAAATGACGGAATTATGCCCCAGACTATTGAATCTATTAACCACGCAAAGGCGGCGAAAATCCCCATTGTCGTGGCAATAAACAAGATGGATGTCCCTGGCGCGAATCCGGAGCGCATCAAACAGCAGCTTACGGAATATGACCTTGTGCCTGAAGAATGGGGCGGCGACACAATAGTATGCCCCATAAGCGCGAAAACGGGTATGGGAATTGATAATCTTCTTGAGAACCTTGTACTTCTGGCTGATGTTCTGGAGCTTAAAGCTAATCCCCACAGACCTGCAAAAGGCACAGTTATTGAAGCCCGTCTCGACAAGGGTCGCGGTCCCATTATGACAGTGCTTGTCCAGAACGGAACGCTTCACCACGGTGATATTGTCATTGCTGGAACAGCCGTAGGTCATGTCCGAACCATGATAAACGATAAGGGCGAACGTGTTACGGAAGCTGGTCCGTCTGTCCCTGTTGAAATTGCAGGTATGAACGAAGTTCCCGGCGCAGGAGATACTTTTAACGCCGTGTCTGACGAACGTATGGCCCGCGAATTGGCCGAACAGCGTAAACACGACCTTAAAAATGCCGGTTCTGGCAGCAAAAAGGTCTCTCTGGAAGATCTCTTTGCCCAGATTAAAGAGGGCGAGCTTAAGGAGCTTGCCATAATCGTTAAGGCAGATGTCCAGGGAAGCGCTGAGGCTGTAAAGGCTTCACTTGAGAAACTCAGTAACGACGAGGTTCGTGTTAAGGTTATCCATTCCGGAGTAGGCGCAATCAACGAATCAGATGTAATGCTTGCTGCCACCAGCGGAGCAATTATCGTAGGCTTTAACGTCCGTCCCGACAATGCAGCAAAGGACAGTGCCGCCCGTGCGAATGTGGATATACGTATGTACAGGGTTATTTACGACTGCATAAACGAAATTGAAGCTGCCACAAAGGGTCTTCTCGCTCCAAAGTTTAAGGAAAATATCATTGGTCACGCCGAGGTCAGGGAAACCTACAAGGTTTCCAAGGTTGGCACCGTTTGTGGTTGTTATGTTCAGGACGGAAAGATTCAGAGAGGCTGCAGCGTCCGCGTACTTCGTGACAATATTGTAATCCATGAGGGTGAGCTTGCTTCTCTCCGCCGCTTTAAGGACGATGTGCGAGAAGTCACCTCCGGTTATGAATGCGGTATGCAGATTGAAAAATTCAACGATATCAAAGTCGGTGATATTATCGAGTGCTTCGTTATGGAGCAGATTCAGAATTAAATTACAAAATGCGGGCTGTCGTGATGGATTATACTTTGCGGCAGCCTTGTTTTTAGGAGGTAGTAATATGCCATCTAATAAGCTTAACAGAACAAACGAGGATATTCGCCTTGTAATGAGTCAGCTTCTCCGTGAGGTCAAAGACCCCAGAATCCACCAAGGACTTATAAGTGTTACCCATGTAGATACCACCGGAGATTTGAAGTATTCCAAAATTTATCTTAGCGTAATGGGTCTTAAAGATGAAAAAGACTTTATGAAGGGCATTAAGTCAGCCTCCGGCTGGCTCCGCAGGGAACTTGGCATGCGCCTTAGGCTCAGAAATGTACCGGAGCTTACCTTTACTCTCGACCACTCCATTGAATACGGTGCACACATTTCCAGCATTCTGGCTGGTCTGGACATACCGGAGGATTCTGAAGATGACGAAAATACTGACAAAAAATGAAGCTGCCTCTTTTTTAGGCAGCCATGACAATTATCTCATCCTTACACATAAGCGCCCGGACGGCGACACGCTAGGCTCTGCCGCCGCGCTTACAAGCGCTCTCAGACGTTATGGAAAAACAGCCAATATGTTTTTTAATAAGGATATTACGCCAAAATACCTTCCCTTTGTGCAGCAATTTCTTGCTTCGGAAGATTTTGACTTTTCAGAGTGCACGGTAATAAGCGTTGACATTGCCGATACGGGTCTTTTCCCTGCCGGCGCCCCCGACGATGTTATTCTCGCAATAGACCATCATCCATCCAACAGCCGTTTTGCCCAGAACCTCCTGCTGGAGGACTCTCGGTCTGCCTGCGGCGAAATTGTTCTTGACGTGATTAACCTGCTCTGCGGAGGTGTGAACAAGGAAGAAGCAACCCTCCTCTATATCGCACTATCCACGGATACAGGCTGCTTTGTCTACGCCAACACCGATTCCCATAGCTTCCGCACAGCCGGGGAACTCTATGACGCCGGTGCCGAGACTGCGAAGGTTAACCGAATCTTTTTCCGTAGTATGTCAAAAGCACGTTTGACCTTAGAGGGGCTTGTATATTCTTCTCTCCTCTCCTATGCTGAAAACAGAATCAATATTGCTGTTATTACAAAGGAAATGATTGAAAAATCCGGTGCCACACAAAACGACATGGATGATTTGGCTTCGCTTCCCGGAAAGGTGGAGGGTAATCTTGTATCCGCCATGATTAAGGAAAACGACCAGGGATTCAGCAAAGTGTCCCTAAGAAGCAACGGTGCTGTAAATGTGTCATCGATATGCGCCATGTTCGGCGGAGGCGGTCACGTTATGGCCGCCGGCTGCGAAATGGATATGCCGCCGTTCCAGGCTGCCGAGACTTTACGGAAAATCCTGGAGGACAGCATTAAATGGACGGAATAATAATCATTGACAAACCTAAGGGCTGGACAAGTCAGGACGTATGTTCAAAGCTTAAAGGAGTGCTGAGAGAAAGACGTATTGGTCACGGTGGTACATTGGATCCAATGGCTACCGGCGTTCTGCCCGTATTTTGCGGCAGAGCTACAAGGGCAGCCTGGTTCAGCGAAAATTCCGTCAAGGAATACATAGCCGCAGTCAGACCTAAAATCACCACTGATACTGAGGATATTACTGGAAATGTAATTTCCACATGGGATGGGATGGTAAATGAAGCCGATTTTATAGCTGTTCTCCCCCACTTTACCGGTGAGCAGACTCAGCTCCCTCCCATGTATTCCGCGGTTAAAATAGGCGGGAAAAAGCTGTATGAGCTTGCCCGGGAAGGCAAAACCGTAGAGCGTACCCCTCGTACGATAACTATTTATTCCATTGAATATCTCGGTATGGAAAACGGTGATTTTATCATAAAAGTAAGATGCTCAAAAGGCACATATATCCGTACCCTTGCCAATGATATTGGAGAATATATGGGCTGCGGGGCTGTTCTCTCATATCTCCGGCGCACATTGGCCGGGGGATTTACCCTTGAAAACGCGCACACCATTGAAGAAGTGGAAGAACATGCTTCAAGCAGTACCCTTTCACAGATTATGCTCTCTGTGGACAGTCTGTTTTCCTCGTATCCTGAAACAAAAATCTCAGGCAGACAGCTTCACCTTTGCTTAAACGGCAACGAGTTTAAAACAGGTCTGCCGGACGGGACATACAGGGTATATTCTGATTTTGGGGAATTTCTTATGGTTGGTTTATGTCAAAATGGAGTAATGAAAACTGTAAAAAGTTTTTTCTCTCCGGGAGGTAGATAAAATGGAAAAAAGGGTTTTAGCTCTGGGCTTTTTTGACGGAGTTCACCTTGGTCACGGAGCCCTTTTAAAAATGGCGCTGCACCGTGCCCGGGAGCTTTCCGTAAAGGCTTCGGCGGTTTCCTTTGATATTCCTCCGGTTAAGACAGAAAATGGCGAACCTATAAAGCTTATAAATTCCTCGGTTGACAGAGCTGATATTATGCGCCGGCTCTATGGCATCGACGATTTGATTTTTCTCCATTTCGACGACAGCCTTAGAACCATGGAGTGGGACAGGTTTATATATTACCTTAAAGACGAGCTTAACGCTGTCCATCTCATTGCCGGATATGATTTCCGTTTTGGCTACATGGGAAAGGGTAATGCCAGGCTCCTTTCCCATAAGTGCCGTGAGCTTGGTCTTGGTTGCGATATAATAGACAGAGTAACCCTAAACGGTGAAACAATCAGCTCAACTGCCATAAGAAAGCTTCTTGCTGAAGGCAACATTGAGAAAGCCAATGAGCTATTAGGTCATAAATATTTTCTCACTGATACTGTAAAATCAGGCTACAAGCTGGGGCGCAAAATCGGGACACCTACAATTAATATGGCATATGAGCCGGAAGTCATGCCTCCAAAATACGGCGTATACGCCACAAAGTCCTACGTACTGGACTGCGGCGAGGTTTATGAATCTGTCACAAACGTTGGTGTAAAGCCCACTGTCACCGGTGACAATAAGGTAACTGTGGAAAGCTTTCTTCTCGGCTTCAGCGGAAATCTTTACGGAAAAACTATCCGTGTGGAATTTTATAAATTTATACGACCGGAACAGAAATTCAGCGATGTCTCTTCCCTGACAGCTCAGATTCAAAGCGACATAAACTCAGTACGACTGTATTTTTCCTCTTTGCATGAGGATTCTGATTAAAAAATTTTACCTGTATTTCCATAGCATATCTTTTATACTCTCGGAGATAATAAACTCCGAGGTGATAAATATGAGTCCAAAAGAGCTTCTATATATTGAAGATGCCCTTTCCCACGCCCAGTTTCTTACCACACAGTGTCAGAACGCAGTAAACCAGCTTACTGATCCTCAGCTGAAGCAGCAGGCTCAGCAGTGGGTTAATAAAAATAAGCAGATTTACTCCAGCTTCTACAACCTTGTTTAAAGGAGGATACCATGGACGACAAGTGTATTATGGAGAACATTCTCCTGACAACTAAGGGTGTATGCGACCTTTATATGCATGGTACAATTGAAAGCCCTACTGCAAATGTTCACTCAGTCTTTGAAAACGCTCTTACCGATACGTTAGATCTTCAGAAGTGCATTTACAAAGAAATGAGAACTAAGGGCTGGTACACCACAGAAACAGTTCCGCAGCAGAAAATCGACCAGGTTCGTACGAAGTTTACTGCAACTGTATAACGCAAAAGTGCGGAAATCCATATGGATTTCCGCACTTTATTTTTTGCTTTTTAATCAGCCCACAATAAGCTTATAGCATGTTCTGTATTTCTCACTGGTCTTTTCAATAATATCACTCGGTATTTCCGGTGCGGGACTTACACCGGCATAGTTATTCGCTGTAAGCCAGTCACGAAGGAACTGCTTATCATAGCTCTCCGGTGAAATGCCGAGTTTATATGTCTCCGCATTCCAGAAACGGCTGGAATCAGGAGTAAGAACCTCATCTCCCAAAACAAGCTCTCCGTTTTCATCAAGACCAAACTCAAACTTTGTATCTGCAATAATAATTCCCTTTGTTGCGGCGTACTCAGAGCAGCGCTTATAAACCTCCATAGCCACATTGTAGATTCTGTCAGTAAGCTCCTTACCAAGGTCATTTTCAATATACTCAAGGGATACGTTAATGTCATGTCCTTCAGCAGCCTTTGTAGACGGAGTAAAAAGAGGTTTATCCAGCTTTTCCGCAAGCTGGTAACCGTCTCTGAGTTTAATGCCACAGAAACTGCCGTCCTTCTGATAGCCCTTCCAGATACTACCGAACATATATCCTCTTACTATAATCTCGTATGGGAGCATTTTAAGCCTCTTAACAAGAATAGTCCTCCCCTCAAATTCCTCTCCGTGGAATTCTTCAGGCATATCCTTAAGATTCTCAGAAATCATATGATTCGGGATAATATCCTTTGTATAATTAAACCAGAATGATGAAATACCATTAAGAGCCTTACCCTTTCCCGGAACCGGGGTCGGCATAATAACGTCAAAGGCGGAAATACGGTCGGTAGTGACGATAATAAGCCTATCATCAGAAACCTTATAAATCTCTCTCACCTTACCGCTTGCTATCTTTTCCATCACAATACCTCCATCTATAATATAAAATCAAAAATTAACCTAAACATACAGGAAGCCTGCTCTAAAGCCTGCTGCAAGTTACATAATAGCATTAAATAATCCCATATTCAACACTGGTTTAGAATTTTTAGTAAAATAGACACAATCTACTCGTTTTTCTTTACTTTCTTCTTCAATAGCAATAAAATCTATACTTTATTCAGAATTTTTTCGCAATTTATCTCTGCCCGGCAAATAATCAAGGCGCCTTTTTCAAGGCGCCTTGATTAGGAATCGTGAAAATCAGATTCCAAGTTCTGCAACAATATTCTCCTTAGGTCTTACTCCCACGCACTGAGCAGCAGGTGTTCCTGCCTTAAAAAGCATAAGGGTGGGCACGCTCATAACACCGTAGCTAAGGGCGATAGGCGCAAGCTGGTCAATATCAAGCTTGACAAACTTTACCTTGCCCTCATACTCTGCGCCAAGCTGCTCCACCACAGGTGCAAGCATCTTGCATGGTCCACACCAGGTAGCAAAGAAATCTACCACAACAGGGATATCCGATCCGAGAACTTCAGTTTTAAACATATTTTCACTTGTAATTATAGTCATAAAATAATCTCCTTTTCTTCGGTAAATCAAGACACGATGATTATAACATATCCGTGTCAAAAAGACAACTGCTTTCTTTTATTATGTCACAGACTGAAAAGAATCCTATTGCTAAAATCACCCTGAACATGATATACTAAATAAAAATCTTTACAAATAAGTGAGGTTAATTTATATGTATGACGTTATAATTATAGGCGGAGGTCCGGCAGGTCTGACAAGTGCCATATACGCCAGGAGAGCCGGAATGACTGCCCTTGTTTTGGAATCCACTGTGTGCGGAGGTCAGATTGTAAACTCCGAAAATGTGGCAAACTACCCCACCAGGGAAAACGTGCCGGGCTGGCAGCTTGCCAGTGACTGGCAGAATCAGGCTGCAAATCTCGGCGCAGAGATTAAATTTGCTTCTGTTACCGGTGTAGATTTAGCTAAGGACAAAACTAAAATTGTCCATACCCCGTCCGGTGATTATGTCGGAAAAACAGTTATCATAGCTAACGGCGCAAATCCGCGAAAGCTTGACTGTCCGGGAGCTGACAGACTATACGGAAAAGGCATATCTACCTGCGCCACCTGCGATGGAGCATTCTATCGTGGCAAGGAAGCCTGCATTGTCGGCGGAGGTGATACTGCGCTGGAAGACGCTCTCTATCTTTCTTCAATATGCTCCAAGGTGTACCTGATTCACCGTCGTACCCAGTTCAGAGCCCAAGCTTCCACTGTACAAAGGGTTTTGACTAAGGAGAATGTGGAAATTCTTACGCCTTATGTGCCCTACGAGGTAATTGGTGATAAAAACGTACAGTCGTTCAAAGTTAAAAATACGGAAACTGGTGAAATCAAGGAGCTTCCTGTTTCCGGAA
>CALWYM010000050.1 GCA_944385775.1 uncultured Oscillospiraceae bacterium
GAGTCATCGGACCCTCAAAAAGTCCTTGTCCAAAAATTCCTCCGGAGGTTATTGCAGCCTTGCTGCGGTTTACCTGATATGTTATTCCAAGACCTGTCGGGTCCACAGCAACAGGATCAAAAAGCGCAATTATTCTCATTTTATGCCTATCGCTCAGCGCCTTCCATACAAAAGGTGAAGACACCCCTAAAATACCTAAAGCAATAAGAAACCATGATATTCTAAGTCCGCCGGCAAACAGCATAACCGCAAAAATAAAAAGATAGACAAGCGCCGAGCCTACATCACGGCTTAGCCCAACAATCAATACAAAATATATACTGAAAATTATAATCATAGGCAAAAGTGATGTGAATTTATCGAGTTTACGCTGTTGGGAATAAAGAGTTATAAACCTTGCGATTATAATAATAAATATAATTTTTACAATTTCCGACGGCTGTATTCCAATACCAGCAAACCTTAGCCAGGATTTGTTACCACCTTCGCTTTCGGCAAAGACCAGAGAAAGAAGCATTATACCGCCAATCACAAAAAGCGCAAACCATCTGTCTGCCATAATATCAATATCTATCAGTGAAAAGATAAAATAAAGAAATATACCACATATTAGCGCCAAAATCTGAACATATACGGAACTCATGGAGCCTGTATTCATAGTGGCACTTCTTATGAGTACAATACCGTAGGACGTTGCAATAAGGCACAAAAGCAAAAGAAGAGAGTCGGATTTTTTAAGGTAGTTATTTGTTAAATTTAAAAATTTTTTCACGTATGATACTCCGTTTGCGTTAATTCTTTTCCACTAATTTTACCACCATTTCGTATTTGAGTAAAGCGTGGTCCATGTTAAAAGAAAAAATATTTTGTAAATTTCCCTTTCAGTTTTGCATATTAGGTGTTATACTTCTAAGGAAGTACATGCGAATGAGGGGTTGAGAAAATGATTTTTAACACTTCAAGTGAGAGTGAGACTGAAAGAGTAGGAGAGAACTTGGCAGCCAAGCTTCATCCCGGTGATATTATTGCTCTTTACGGAGATTTGGGCGCAGGTAAAACGGCGTTTGTTCGTGGGTTGGCACGGGGACTTGGCATTTCTTCCAGGGTAAGCAGTCCAACGTTTACCATTGTAAATGAATATATAGGTAAAAATCAGCTTTTTTTTTTTTTTTTGTATCGTCTTTCCGGTGCTGATGAGCTTTTTGAAATTGGCTGGGAGGATTATTTGGACAGAGGAGGAATTTGCGCCGTTGAGTGGAGCGAAAATGTAAAAGAGGCTTTTCCGGCAGATCATATTATTGTCAGAATTAAACGGCTCGGAGATACAGAACGCCAAATTGAAATTGTTAGAAACGGAGGAGGAGAAGTATGAAGCTTTTTAGCATAGAATCCACGGCAAAGGCGGCTTCCGTTGCTATTACTGATGGAACAAAGCTTATTGCCCAGTACTTTCAAAACAGCGCTTTGACCCATTCTAGGACTCTTCTCAAAATGGCAGAAGATATGTTCAATAATTTGGAGATGAGCCTTAACGATATGGATGCGGTTGCTGTGGCAATAGGTCCCGGGTCCTTTACCGGAGTTAGAATCGGGGTTGCCGCAGCAAAGGGACTTTGCTGGGGTGGGGACAAGCTGTGCTGCGGAGTCTCTACGCTTGAAGCAATGGCCTATCACCTTTGCGACAGAAAAAACGTTGTTATATGTGCAGCTATGGATGCCAGACGCAGTCAAATATATAACGCAAATTTTGAAAGTATAGACGGAAAGCTTGTCAGATTATGTCCTGACAGGGCTGTTGCGCTTTCCGATTTGGTGGAGGAAGCAAAAAAACAGGAAAAGCCATATTTTTTTGTTGGAGATGGCGGAAACTTGTGTTATAATGCATTCAGTGAAGAGGGCATTGAGTCATATCTTGCGCCGGAACCCCTTCTGCTTCAGACAGCTTGGGGCGTCGCAATGGCAGCCCAGAACGTTGAACCCTGTTCGGCAAGCGATATTACACCTAACTATTTAAGACTTTCTCAGGCTGAGCGTGAGAGGCTTGAACGTCTTGCCAACAATAAGCAGTAAAACCATTATTTCAATTTAATTTGGAGGAAATTTTCATGGGCGAACTTCATGTACTTAATCATCCGCTTATTCAGCACAAGCTGACTCTCTTAAGAGACAAAAGGACTGGAACCAAAGAGTTCAGAGAGATTGTTGGAGAGATTGCCTCTCTTATGTGCTATGAAGCCACAAGAGACCTTAGTACCAGAGCGGTGACTGTTGAGACGCCGATTGGAATGGCTAATACGCAGGTGCTTGACGAAAATGTTACCGTTGTTCCGATTTTAAGGGCAGGGCTTGGTATGGTTGATCCTATTATTGACCTTATTCCAAATGCTAAGGTCGGTCATATCGGTCTTTTCCGTGACCCGGATACACACGAGCCGGTAAAATATTATTGCAAAATGCCAGATGATATTGCTTCAGGAAAGGTAATAATTGTTGATCCTATGCTTGCTACTGGCGGCTCTGCCGCTGCCGCGATTTCGTTTATTAAGGAATACGGCTGCAAGTCAATAACTCTTATGGACATAATTGCCGCTCCAGAGGGAATCAAGGTTGTCAAGGATAATCACCCTGATGTTGACATATATGTAGCGGCTGTGGATGAAAAGCTTAATGAAAACGCCTATATTGTCCCAGGTCTCGGTGACGCTGGAGACAGAATTTTTGGAACTAAATAAAAAAGTACCGCAGATTCAAAGAATCTGCGGTATTCTTTTCGAAAAATTTAATTATTACCTTATAAAGTTTGTAAAAACAGCTGGTTCATGTACCGGGAGAGGAACGGTATTTTTTGATGCATCAAGGACCTTAAGAAGCCAGGTCATATTTTTGCCCAGTACCCTCATAATGTGAAGTCCTTCCGCATCCTGTAAAACCTCCTCACGATTGTTTCCGTGAACCATATTCCAGTAGCAGCTGGGGACCATTATCATTCCGCTTATGCCGATATATTTGTTAAGCTCATCATAGGTCGCTGTGGTCCCTCCGCGACGAGCAGAGCATACAACGCAGGCGGGCTTGTTTTTAAAAATATCTCCTCCGGCGTAGAACATTCTGTCAAGAAGGGATACAAGTGTACCGTTGGCTGAACCGTAATATACGGGTGAACCTACAACGAGACCATCTGCTTCTGACATCTTTGCAATTGCTACGTTTGCCAGATCATCAAAGACCTTGCATTTTCCCTCGCCGGAACGCTTACAAGCTCCGCAGGCAATACATCCGTGAACGGCATTTGTTCCAATATTGAGAATTTCTGTTTGAATTCCCTCTGCATCAAGTGTCTTGCTTACTTCTTCAAGGGCCGTGGCGGTGCAACCTTTAATATGTGGACTTCCGTTTATCAGCAATACCTTCATTTATACTACCTCCGTGTATTTTTATAACTGTATTTTACAGCTTATATAAGGGAAAGTCATCTTAAAGGGAAGCAATAATTGCCAGCGTTAAAATACCAAGATTATTGCTATAGATTGTAGGAAAGGTTTTCAGCGGCAATGGAGAGGTGCCTTCCCCGACCTCAATTGTGTACCCGGGTTTGTTGTATTCAGAGATAAACCAGTCCTTATAGCCAGCATAAGCCGATTCCTCCGGTGTATCTTCAAGACTATACCCGCTGACGCTGCTGAACATGAGACCGATTTCTTTGGACTTTGGCGGCAGGTAGTCCAGGTATTTCCAGTAAATAACCTGCCCCTGGGTATGATATGAGAGAGTAAGTGAAAAATTATGCTTTTTTGTGAATTCATATACAGCCTTGCTTTCCGGAGCTTCCAGCGGCATTGAACCGACGTAGTCCCTTGGTCCGGGTTTCGTGTAACCCTGAGAGTATTTTATATCCCTTGCATCTTCCCAGCCTGCCGGGTACTGAAGGTTTAAATCTATTCCTGAAATGTTCGCTTTCCATCCAGAGGGGAACGGAATATTTGGATATTGTTTCGACATGGTGACAGCCTTTTCGTAGTAGTCTCCCTGCGTTAATTCTCCAGTTACCAGGCTGACACCATCGGGATTAACCATGGGAACTACGTAAAGAGTTGACAGAATGTACAAATCAGAGGCTCGTTCTCCAAATATTTTGCCTGAGTAAGCTGCCGATTTGCAGTAATCCTCCAGAAACTTCATAAGCAATAATGAAGTTATCCACTCGTTGGCATGGTGGGATCCGTTATAGAATACTTCGTTTAGTCCGCTGCCGATTTTAAGGCAGGGTATGTCGGTACCCATGACGCTTTGACCGATACTGCTAACCTCTAAAAACGGGTATCTTGCAGTTAGTCCCTGAATGCAAATTTCCAAAAGAGTTGGTGTAAAACGAAGCTGTGTAGGTACAACAGGAAAGGGAAGAGGCACTATTACAGTTGACCCAACCTGAAGGTTTAACGGATCTACATGAGGGTTTGCCATCTCTATTTGATGAAGAGAGGTTCCGTATTTAACACTCAGCCTGTATAGCGTATCGCCCTGTACCAGCTTGTGCTGAAGATATCCGGTTAGATACGGGAATAAAGCGTTCCAGGTTGTTCCGTCTACCTGACCATTTTGCGAGAGATTATTTTTCTTTTGAAAATCCTTTACAGCCGCTTCCGTTTTCGGACCGTAAATCCCATCAATTCCGCCCTTTAGGAAATTTGAACGATTAAGAGCAAGCTGTAAAAGCTCCACCCATGGATTTCTGTCACCAGGTTTTAAAAGCTTTAAAAACACGATACTACCTCCATCATAATAAGGTAGTTATTTATATTCAAGAAAAATCTACAATATAACAAAACCTTTAAATAAAAGACAGGGGCAAAATGCCCCTGTCTTTTATTCTGTAACTGCCAGCATATCCTCAATAGAAATTCCGTATCCTCTGGTTGGATCGTTTACCAGAACATGAGTTACAGCTCCAATAAGTTTTCCGTTTTGAATTATAGGTGAGCCACTCATACCCTGAACAATTCCGCCTGTAAGAGAGATAAGCTCCGGATCGGTTATTTCAATCATCATGCTTCTTCCGTCATTGTAATCGTTATATACCCTGGTAATTTCAATAGAATATTCCTTACTTTCTCCGCTGACCGATGAAATAATTTTTGCCGGACCGGTTTCAATAGCTTCTTTTTCAGCAGTGGGAAGAGCTGCTGTTATATTAATGTTCTTTGCGTCATCAATATAACCAAAGATTCCAACCTGGGTATTATCAGTTATCGTACCAATAGGGTTAGTCTTTGAAAAGCTGCCGTTTATCAAACCGGGTGTACCGGACTTGCCAGTTGTAATCTGGGAAATTTCAGCGCGGTAAATATTACCCTGATTGTAGGTTGAGAGTTCCTTTTGCTCTCCGCTGCTGATTGGGTGACCAAGTGCACCAAAAAAGCCGGTACTTGTATCAAAAAAAGTTATTGTACCAATACCGGCTATGCCATCGCTTATCCAAATTCCAAGGAGTGCTTTATCGTTTTCAAAATAAGGGTTAACAGTTGCAAAATGCTCTTCACCGTTGCGCACGTATCCAATTTGTACTGATCGATTGCCAATATTCTCAAGACTGGATAATAGTTCTGTGGAATTTTTTACATCAACTCCGTCTACAGAAACAATAATGTCTCCGGGACGAAGTCCGGCATCGCCGGCGGGTGACATAATTTCTCCGGAAACTGAAAATTCCGAAAGCTGAGAAATGACTACACCTTCAGAATCAAGGCTTATACCAACCACATCTCCAACAGGGACAAGAGAATCCGGCATTACAGCATAAGCTGAAATAGACAAAGAAAATGAAAGAACTACCGCAATAATAAATGTCTTTGTTTTTTTAAAGTTCAATTAATCACATCCTTTCCGATTGGTCCCGCAAAAAATAATATGCCCAGTATAGCAAGGAAAACTTATAGAAAATAATTTCGATTTTTCCACAGAATAAATTTGAATCCAAAATATTTAGAATATATACATGGAAATTTATTTTAATTTGAAAATTAAACTTTATAAAATTAATTTATAAAATTTTGTTTAATTTCAAGAAACGACTTGACTTTATAGGAAAATTATGGTAGTTTCTTCCTGGAAGTAAATTCCTTTATATGGAAACTAAATAACAGAAAGGGGCACGAAAAATGAGTGTAGTAAAAACAATTGTTTGCAGAGAATGCAGAGCACCGGAGATGGGTGAGAGAAATTGCTGTTTTGGGTGTATTAAGATGAAGGACAAGTTAAAAAGTTTAAATAATAGCTCAAAACCATCAGGCAACGAATTGCAATTTGCAAGGGTACATAATTAGAAATAATTTCAAATATTTTCCTGTTACTCCTTGACAATTTACAAATAATGGTATATTATGGCAATACAATAAATTACATTTATTACCAATTATTAATCATTAGTCATGGAGGAAGAGGACATGGAAACAAAGGTAAAGATAGCCATTGCCGATATTAACGAGGAGTTCAGAAATTCCCTTAAAGAAAGACTTGAAAGGGAGGGAACATTTGAGGTTGTAATCAGCACTGGGAATGGAGTTGAACTTCTTGATGAAATACACAAGGAAAAACCCAAGGCGCTTATAACAGAGATTGTATTATCTGAGCTTGATGGACTTAGTGTTTTGGAGGCACTTGCAAGAAATAGCGACGATGACAGACCGGAGGTTATAGTAGTATCCGGATTTTCCAGTGATGTGGTTTTATCGTCGGCCACAAAATTGGGAGTAGCTTACTTTATGCAGAAGCCCTGTGATATGGAAAAGCTTGTTATGAGGACAAAGCTTATTACGGGAAAAGAGGGAGATGTTTCTACCGCTGACGCATACGTTAATCCTTTTGTTGACAACAGCCTTGAAAGTACTGTGACAGAAATAATCCATGAAATTGGTGTTCCCGCTCATATAAAGGGTTACCAATACCTCCGTGAAGCAATTATAATGACTGTCCATGATATGGACGTGATAAATGCGGTTACAAAGGTCCTCTATCCGGAGGTAGCGAAGAAATTTAACACAACGCCTTCAAGAGTGGAAAGAGCCATACGTCACGCGATTGAAGTTGCTTGGGACAGGGGAGACATTGACGTTCTTCAAAAGTTCTTTGGCTATACGGTTTCGGGAACCAAAGGTAAACCGACAAACAGTGAGTTTATTGCAATGATTGCCGATAGACTCTCGCTTCAAAAGAAGAAGATTGCAGTGTAAAAAATGGAGGTCGAATTTTCGACCTCCTTTTTTGTTGCATAAAAAGAGTGTGGTGGTAATAGATTTAAACATACCAATGAATTGGAGGACAAACCAATGAATGAAATGAGAAAAGAAAAGTATGAGGGAGCAGTACGGCTCCTTCCTTTCCATTCACGCCAGTATGCAATGGAAATAGACGAGAAACTAGCAAGCCAGGTCGAAGAATTCAGATTGCGGACGGGAAAACCTGTCAGCGCGTTAATTAACGGAAGGGAATACAGTATCGGAAAAGATAATGTAACAATAAATGATTTAAACACTCTTATAGAGCTTTCCACAGGAGCGTCTGCCTATTCATGCAGGGAACAGTTAAAAAACGGATTTGTCACTGCGGCAGGAGGGTACAGAATAGGTGTATGCGGAACTGTTGCAAGAGGCGTAGATGATATTGTCGGATATACAATGTTTTCCTCGGCAAATATTCGGATTCCAAGTGAGATTTCAGGTGTTTCGGACGAGCCGTTAAAATATATTTTTCAAAAAGGATTTGGGTCAGTTCTTATTGTCTCTCCGCCGGGGCTAGGAAAAACCACACTTCTGAGAGATATGGCAGCGTCACTTTCTGACGGAAGATTGGACGGAGTAAAAAGACGGGTAGCAATATGTGATGAACGGGGAGAGCTTGCTGCTACATATAAAGGAGAAGCGCAGCTCTATGTGGGTAAATGCACTGATGTACTTGATATGTGTCCTAAGGACAAAGGCATAAATATGCTGCTGAGGGCTATGAATCCTGAAATAATTGTGGTAGATGAAATAACTGATGAAAGGGACAGCGAAGCAATACTTAGAGCTAACAGCTGTGGTGTGTATCTTGCAGCTTCCGCTCATGGTTCAGGAATTGAAGATATTTTGCGCAGACCTGCATATAAAAAACTAGTGGACAATCATGTCTTTTCCTACGTTATTAACATAAAAAAAGAGTCCAATAAAAGAAAATACATTGTTTCTGAGGTTGGAGGTGAGTGCCTTGATTAAACTGCTAGGGGCCTCATTAATTATATTCGCCAGCCTTAAATGGGGATATGATTCGATACTTATGCTAAAGCGAAGGACTGATCTTCTGTCTGAGTTTATAGCTTCACTGAATATTATGAGTGGTGAAATTTGCGTATCAATGGTGCCGATGAGTGATGTGCTTGAGAGGCTAAGTGTATCAGGAGGGCAATTTGTAAGACCGTTTTACAAAAAAGTATTAAATTCAATGGAAAGGCTCGGCGCGGAAAGCTTTTCTGATATATGGAAAGACGGTATATCCGAACTTTGTCTTCTTAATGAGAACGAGAAAAAAATAATACTGGATATGGGAGAAGTATTAGGACGGTTTGACATTAACAAACAGGGAGAAACAATTCACTATGCCGAGATCAGGCTTACAAAAGCATTAGAAGATGCCATGGAAAAAAGGAAAAGTGATACCAAGGTATATGGCGCGTTTTCTGCTGCGGCCGGACTTCTCACGGTGATAATTTTAATATAATTTGGGAGAGCAAATATGGAGGTTGACCTTGTATTTAAAATAGCAGCTGTGGGTATTCTCGTGGCTGTATTAAATCTCCTGCTTGGAAGATCTGGTCGGGACGAGCAGGCATTACTTGTTACCATAGCCGGCATTGTAGTAACTTTCACAGTACTGTTAAAAGAAATATCAAATCTATTTGATTTGATTAAATCACTTTTTGGATTTTAAGACTTATGGATACTGCTATAAAGGTGGCAGCTGCGGCTATTTGTGCAGTAAGTCTGTACC
Organism: uncultured Oscillospiraceae bacterium; assembly: GCA_944385775.1. Classification (GTDB taxonomy): domain Bacteria; phylum Bacillota; class Clostridia; order Oscillospirales; family Oscillospiraceae; genus RUG626. Next base: position 9,019 of record CALWYM010000050.1, read on the forward strand.
TTGTTATAAAAAAAGATAGTGCTCCATTTATTCCGATGATTGCCATTGCTTCCGTTATAGTTATTTCATCCATGGTTGTTGCTCCGGTAAGAGAGATAATTAACACGATAACGGATATTGCGGAAACTGCGAAGATAAATGGGAGCGTGCTCGCCATTGTTTTAAAGACTTTGGGAATAACGATTGTTTGCCGGTTTGCTTCCGAAATATGCAGGGAGGGTGGTCTTAGCTCTGCTGCGAACTGCGTTGAATTTGCAGGAAGGATACTGGCGGCATTTACTACGCTTCCGTTAATAAGAACTTTTATGGAAACTATAATCAACATGGTGTAACGTATGAAAAAAGCTTTAGTTATTTCTGCCCTAATTATTTGCTTTATGTGGGTTTTTAGCCTGCCTTCCTTGGCGGAAGATTTCGATGATATAAAAAAGGCAGTTCCACAGGAAGCAGAGGAGATTTTAGGCAACACAAATCTTGATAGCAATACGGACTTTTCAAAATTATGGGGTAAGCTTACGGAAAACATTAAGAATTTGTTTACCGGGCAAATAAAAGCAGGCATCAGCCTTGTGCTTTCAATTACTGCAATTTCCCTGATTTCATATCTTGCCGTATCTGTTTTCGGAGACGGTGGAACAGGAGTAATAGCTCTTGCGGAAATACTTACGGTTATGGCTGTTACAATGAATGGAACGAAGGCTGCAATAAGCTCCTCTGCCCAGGCAGTGGAGGATATTTACGGTTTTTCCTCTACGCTGCTTCCTGTCCTGGCATCAGCAACTGCCAGCCTTGGAGGTATAACTTCATCTTCGACAAAGCTTATGGCGTCAACACTGGCAATTAACATTTTTACGTCAATACAGATTAATATTGTTATTCCACTGATTTACTGTTACATAGCGCTCTCCGCTGCTTCTGCCGTGTTGCCCGGTCCGATAAAAAGCGGCGCAAAACTAATCAAGTGGGCTATTAATACCGTCCTTACCGGAAGCGTTACCGTATTTACCCTGTACATTACAATTTCAGGCGTTATCACATCTACGGCAGACTCATTAACTGTAAAGGTTACGAAAACTGCAATATCCAATTTAATTCCGGTAGTTGGAAAAATAATATCCGACGCTGCCGAAAGCGTCGCTTCGGGATTTTCCGTAATTAGAGCGGTGTCAGGTGCATTTGGGGTAGTTGTTGTTACAGCCTGCATGCTGGGACCATGGATAAAAGGCTTTGTACAGTATATTTCTTTTAAACTTTCCGCAACTATATGTCAGAGTATCTCAGGAAGTGCCCTTGGCGCGTTTGTATCTGACTTGGGCACTGCCATGGGGCTTGTTCTGGCAAGCGCCGCATCTTCTGCGGTAATGCTATATGTGGCGATAATTGCCTTTTTAAGGGTGGTGAACGGCGTGTGATTGATGTTCTGGGAGCCTGGTGTATTAAGCTTGTTGGAGCAGGACTAATATCCTCCGTTATTCTTGCTGTATGTCCCGAAGGCAAGAGCAAAAGCAGTGTTAAATTTGCCTGTTCACTGATGTGCCTTATTGTTTTTGTTTCTGCAATTAAAAATGTTGATTATAGTGAGTTATCCAAAATGGTAGGACAGATAAATTATGAAGCCTCCAGACAAATTGAAGACGGAGTAAGCAGTGCAAATAATGAAACAAGATTTATCATAGAGGAACAAATCAAAGCATATATTTTGGGCAAAGAGGAATTTCACGGACTGGACGTGGAGGTGATTACAAAATGGAGCAGCGAAGGCTTTTGGTACCCTTATGAGGCGGAAATAACCGGAACCGTTGAAGAAGAAAAAAAATCCAGTCTCAAGTATATACTTGAAATGGAACTCGGAATACCTGAAGAAAGGGTAAAGTTTAAATAATATGAAGATTACTCATGAGTGGCTGATAGAAAAAATTAAAAATAATAAGTATGTTTTAATAACAGGTCTCCTTGGAGTTATTCTTCTTTTGTTGCCGGTTGGAAAGAAAGACGCCGGTAATGTGTACATACCAAAAGCTGAGAGTGATGAATTTAATATTGAATTAGCTGAAGCAAGGCTGGAGGCGCTGCTTACAAAAATTGACGGTGCCGGAAATGTGGAAGTACTGCTTTCCGTTGGAGATTGCGGTGAAAGAATACTGGCAACCGAAGGTGAAAGTGAGAGCAGCGTTCGTCAGAATGAAGGAGAGAGCAGCCGTGAAACCAGAACAAATACACAGACTGTAGTAATAACAAAAAACGGAGAAAATGAGGTGGTTACTTTAGGCTATATATATCCTGAGTATATAGGTGCCGTTATTGTATGTGAAGGGGGAGAGAGCAGCGAGGTGAGGCTTAATATTACAGAAGCGGTAAAATCAGCTACCGGACTTACAACAGATAAAATAACGGTAGTTAAAATGACTGATAAATAAGTATGGAGGAAATTATGAAAACTATTAAAAGAAATGCTGTAATTATAACTGTGCTTGTGTTTGTGTGTGCTGCCGCTTACTTAAACTGGTCTTATGACAGGCAAAATGCCGAGCTTGAGACCGATAGCCTGTATGATTATTCGCAGCAGGCTGACAGTTCAAATGTTGAAGGACAGCTTTTAAGCCAGGTAGGTGAGACCACAGATACGGAAAAAACAGAAGCTGAGGACAACGTTGAAACGGAAAATACAGAAAATAACGTCGAGACAGAAAACAAAGAGGATTCCACCAATGAAACCGGGCTGTATTACACTGGCTCTTACAGCGAAGCGGTTTCGGGAAGTATAAGCGAGTATTTTTCACAGGTAAGGCTTGAACGGACGCAGGCAAGAGACGAAGCATCAATGACACTTCAAACGGTAGCCCTGACAGATGGAGCGAGCCAGGAGGTAACAGATGAGGCCTTGGAAAAAATGACGCAAATAGCAGACTGGACAGTAAAGGAAGCAGAGGTGGAGAATCTTATTCTTGCCAAAGGGTTCATTGACTGTGTAGTTTTTATGTCTGAAGACGGTGTGTCTGTTACTGTCGCTGCCGAGGAGGGACTCAGTAATGTAAGCGTGGCAAAAATAACCGACATAATTCTGGCGGAAACAGACTATACAGCGGATGATTTGACAGTAATTGAAGTTAAGTAAATAGAAAAATACTTTTCTTTTGGGGTAAGGCATGGTATAATGTCCGGGAAGACATAAATACCATGCCTTATGTATTACTGAGAACACTTGCTCAGAGCAAACCCGTTTTCTGAATAACATATTTATAGAGGAGTGACTGTCATGGGTGAAAATAAAGAGTACATAACTCTTCCAGATGAAAAAGGCAGCATTAATATTTCAGAAGAAGTAATTGCTGTTATTGCAGCAAATGCCGCCAGAGATACCGAGGGGGTTTCAGGACTAGCTTCAGTACCTGTGAAGGACTTGGCGGACAGAATTGGTAAGAAAAATGCTCAAAAGGGCGTTAAAATAAGCCTTGATGAGGAAAATAACCTTTGTGTCTCAGTTTATGTTCTTACGAGCATAGGCGCGTCTGTCGGAAAAGTTGGGAAAGATGTGCAAGCTTCAGTTGCGTCTGCGGTTGAGGCAGCTACTGGGATAACAGTTGCTGAGGTGAATGTTAATATTTGTGGCATTACCCTAGATAGATAAGGCTTAAATCGTTTCCGGCAATATTTATACACTATGGAGGATTTATGACAAGAACAGAAGCTAGGGAAGTTGCAGTGAGGCTGTGCTTTGAAATTTCAAGTAAGGAATGTACGGCTGATGAAGTGCTTAGCTCATTTTTTGACCGGGATCATTACAGTTCTCTTAAGGACGAAGATGATCTATTTTCCCAGGAGCCTGATGATACTCAGAAAAAATATATAGAGTCTGTGATAAGAGGAATTGGAGAGCATTCCGCCGAGCTCGATGGGTATGTTGAGAAATATTCCAGGGGCTGGTCATTCGGGCGCATATCACGGACAGCGCTGGCGGTTATGAAAACGGCAATGTACGAGGTGCTTTATATGCCGGATATTCCAACCGGTGTTGCAATTAATGAAGCTATTGAAATAGCGAAGAAGTACGATGAGCCGGAAACTGTCTCTTTTGTAAACGGTGTTCTGGGAAGCTTTGTAAGAGGCGAAACCAATCCGTAAGAGTAAACTTAACAAATAGGGGTAACAGGGCATCCGCTTATTAAAAGTTGGTGCCTTGTTTCTGTGTATTCAAATGTTTAGAAGGGGTGTGAATTTTTGCCTGATATTAAAGCGCTCACTGTAAGTGAGGTTAATGAATATATGCAAAGCCTGATAGACGGTAAGCCGGGGATTACAAATATATACGTAAACGGTGAAATATCCAACTATAAGGTTTATCCTCCGGGACATCACTATTTTACATTAAAAGATGATAAAACTACCCTTAAGTGTGTTATGTTCAGAGGTAAAGCTTACAGTGGCTTGAAATTCCGCCCGGCAAACGGAATGAAAGTCACAGCGTTTGGTTCTGTGAATGTATTCCCCAGGGATGGTGCCTATCAGCTATATGTGAGCATTATGCTTCCTGATGGACTTGGTAATCTTGATATTGCCCTTCAACAGCTTAAGGCAAGGCTGGAAGCAGAGGGGCTTTTTGATATGAGATACAAAAAGCCTATTCCGAAATACCCTATGAAAATAGGCGTGATAACGTCCGGCTCAGGGGCTGCTGTTCACGATATTATCAGAGTCCTTCGCAAACGCTGGCCGATTGCGAAAATACTTTTGCTGCCGGTAAGAGTGCAAGGCGCAGAGGCTCCACCTGAGATTGTGGGTGCTATACGATACGCCAACAAATACAATGTGGCGGAAGTTCTTATAGTGGGACGCGGCGGAGGAAGCGTTGAGGATCTCTGGGCGTTTAATGATGAGAATGTCGCAAGGGCAATATTTGAATCGCGGATACCTGTTATTTCAGCTGTTGGACACGATCCGGACAAGCCTGTATCCGACTACGTGGCAGACGTACGTGCCGCAACCCCGTCAAATGGCGCAGAAATATGTGCTCCTGACTGTTATGAAATTTCCGATATTTTGGGGTCCATGGGTATCAGAATGACAAAGGCAATGGAGAGAAAAATTGATGCTTTGCGCCACAATCTTAAAGTTGCAAGGGAAAAAAGAGTTTTACAGGATCCAAAAAACTATGTTGAGGATAGACGTATCCGACTGGAAGGATTTGAGGCTAGGCTTAACGGGGCAACCATGACTGTCATTCACAAGGGAAGAACGACCTTTGCGGCAAATGCAGGTAAACTTGATGCTCTAAGCCCACTTAAGGTTTTGAGCAGAGGATACGCCATAGTAAGAGACAATACTGGTCGTGTAGTAAGGTCGTCACAAGATGTAAAAAGCGGCGATGACGTTAAAATTAGGTTCAAATCAGACGAAATTGAATGTGTAGTTAAGTAATGAGGTGTTATGACATGGAAGAAAAAAAGCCGTTGACGTTTGAAGAAGCAATGGGAAGAATAGAAGAAATCGTAAAGCAGCTGGAACGTGGAGACAAGCCTTTGGAGGAGGCTTTGTCGCTTTTTGAGGAGGGTACTTCTCTTATAAAAAGCTGCCAGAAACAGCTCGATGATGCGGAGCAAAAGGTTGTCAGACTTCAAAAAGGTCCTGACGGATCACCAATAGAGCATGATTTTGAGACGGAGGACTAATGGAGAGATTAGCGGATTTTAATGAGGTCAAAAGCCTTGTTGAACAAAAACTTGATTCGTATTTCAATGGGGACGGGCTGGAAAAGGCAATGAAGTACAGCCTTATGGCCGGAGGAAAAAGAATAAGACCGATTCTAACAATTAAGTTTTGCCAGGCTGCCGGAGGGAAGCCGGAAGACGGGCTTGTGTTTGGGTGCGGTGTGGAAATGCTGCATACCTATTCTCTGATACACGATGACCTACCATGCATGGATAATGATGATTTGAGAAGAGGAAAGCCTACTTGCCATAAGGTTTTTGGTGAGTGCGTTGCGACACTGGCCGGTGATGCCCTTCAGGCCAGTGCTTTTGCCACTATTTTAGGGGAAGCAGATAATTTGGCTCCCAATAAAAAGGTGGCGGCTTTGTATGCTGCGAAAACTTTGGCGGAGTGCGTTAATGAGATGGGAATGTGCAAAGGGCAGTATTTGGATACCGTAGCTAACGGTACGACTCACACTGTAAATGAGCTTGTTGAAATTAATATGAACAAGACCTGCGCTCTTTTGCGCGCCGCCTGTGTGATTGGCGTCTATGCGGCAATGGGTCACGTGGATGTTGATGAGAGCTGTATTGCCGCAGCCGAAGAGTATGCTGACAATCTTGGTTTAGCGTTTCAGATAAGAGACGATATTTTAGACGCCCTTTCAACTACGGAGGAGCTCGGCAAGCCGGTAGGTTCCGATGAGAATAACGAGAAATGCACATTTATGACTCTTTTAGGGAAAGATGAATGTGAGAGATTGGTAATTGACTATACTGACAAAGCGAAAAAATCACTGCTGAATGGAAAATGGGCTCGAAATACAGAATTTCTGTCGGGTCTTGCTGATTTCCTGGCGTTAAGAAAGTATTGAAATTAATATATATTTGTGTATAATAGAGGTAAGGTGCAGTAGTATGTGCACCGAGGAAGCGGCGCAGTATCCTAGTCGGGACACATATCTTATAGGAAGGGCCTAAAAATCCTTTAAAGGGCATATCGTTGAAGCCTCTTGTGTCTGCTTGGAACGCCCAGTTCTGGGTGGAGGCTGGAGGGAGGCGCGTTTGCGCCTGCATTGGTAGGGCGATCTCTAATGGCATAGGGACCTCGACCCTCCCGGTGTGGAGACCTGGCTCTGTGGGTGTACGTACTCCCTTTGCGGTAAAGCGATCATTTACGGACCGGGGATAAACCTGCATTGCGGTGGTGAGGCAGTTTTTTTGCCAAAGCGCTGTGTGTATTGTAGCCTGCCTTGAGTGGAATCTGCGGATGAAGGAGCCAAGCATTTTAAACCTTGGCCGAGGTTTAGAATGATATCTTTCTGAAATATTTTCTGCAAAAGAGGCTAAAGAGGTATGCTGAACCGTTATGGAAATCATCTAGGCTGTCTTTACGGACGGACAGAGGATTGCAGTGCGGACTAAGTGGCAGTCGGGTATCGGAATTGGCGACAATCCGGACGGAGCTTCAAAGGGAAACCGCCTTGTTGGAAACGAGGGGTAGAGCCGTGGGAAATCCAACCCGTACCTAAGCCGCAAGATTTACTCTGTTCGTTGCCGCAATTTTTATTTATTTGGAGTTTTACCTATATATGAAACGCCATACAGACTATCGGTGGATTATAAGTGTCCTTGTTGTGAGTATCGTTACGTCGATGACATTTTCCTTTGTGTCATCTGAGATACTTAATGGAGCAGGTTATTTTGTTGCTTTTCTTCTTTTAACAGTATTTATCTTTATTGGTATTATATTTGATATGCTTGGTATGAGTGTTACAAGCACAAATGAGTCTCCGTTTCATTCAATGGCGAGTCATGGTGAGTTTGGCGCTAGGCAGGCTCTTGAACTTGTGAGAAAAAATGAACGTGTGGCAAGTGTATGCAACGATGTCGTTGGAGATATTTCGGGAATAGTTAGCGGCGCAACTGCTGCTGTTATTGCAGGAAATCTTACAAATGATTTTTCGTTAAATGGGGTTATTGTCCAGCTTATCGTTACCGGAGCTGTTGCAGGTCTTACCATTGGTGGAAAAGCCGCAGGGAAGGGCATAGCCACAAGATACGATACAGATATAGTGCTTTTTGCCGGAAAAGTTATTACACTTATTCTGGGAGATGGAAAAAGCGTAAAAAGGTAAAATTCCTTAAAGGAGCAAAATTGTGAGAATATTGGATTCAATTAACTCCCCGGACGATGTTAAGAATCTGGACGATGAAAAGTTGGACCAACTTTGTGAGGAACTTCGTGAGTTTGTTATAGACCATGTATCGAAGACGGGAGGGCACCTTGCGTCTAATTTGGGGATTGTTGAGCTTACTGTTGCAATACATAGGGTTTTTGACACCAGCCGTGACAGGCTGGTTTTTGACGTTGGACATCAGAGCTACATTCATAAGATTCTTACAGGCAGAAAAGACAAATTTGATAATTTGAGGCAATACGGAGGTATTTCCGGTTTCCCAAAGCCAAACGAAAGCATACATGACGCATTTATAGCAGGTCACGCCTCGGCGGCCATTTCACAGGCTTTGGGAATGGCAAGAGCTAGAACTATTTGCGGGGACGATTATTCAGTTATAGCCCTATTGGGAGATGGCGCTCTGACCGGCGGTCTTGCTTATGAGGGACTGTGCGACGCAGGAACAAGCAAAGAACCGCTTATTGTAATTTTGAATGATAACGGGATGAGCATTTCAAGGAATGTTGGGGCTATGTCAAAGCATTTGGCAAGGCTTCGGCTCGCCAGGGGATATAGAACATTTAAGAATATATATAGAAAAATTGCAAAAAGAGTTCCTGGCGGCGGTTTTATATACAGAATGACCCATAAAATTAAAACTGTTATAAAATACGCTCTTTTGAAGTGCACAATGTTTGAAGATCTTGGTTTTACATATCTTGGACCAGTAGATGGGCACGACATTAAGGGAATCGTGAATGCTCTTAAGATAGCAAGGGATATTAAATCTCCTGTTTTGCTGCATGTTATTACAAAAAAAGGCAAAGGGTATTATTACGCCGAACACAATCCGGAAATGTACCATGGTGTATCGCCCTTTGACTCAGTAACAGGAATGCTCCCTCCGGCTGGAAAGAGTTTTTCCAGTGAGTTTGGCTCTGAGCTTGTTAAAATAGGAGAGGAAAATAGCCGTGTTATGGCAATTACTGCGGCAATGATGCCTGGAACAGGTCTTACGGAGTTTGCAAGAAAGTTCCCCAATAGATTTTTTGATGTTGGAATTGCCGAGGAGCACGCTGCCGCTATGGCAGCAGGAGCGGCTCATCAGGGTGCGGTTCCTGTGCTGGCATTGTATTCAACTTTTCTGCAAAGGTCATACGATATGCTTATACATGATATTGGTATCGGAAGAGAGCATGTTGTTTTGGCTGTAGATAAAGCTGGTCTTGTAGGAGAAGATGGTGAAACTCATCATGGCGCTTTTGATGTAAGTTATCTTAGAAGCATTCCCGGAATGACAATTTTCAGTCCGTCCAGCTTTGCAGAGCTAAAGGATATGCTAAGACTGGCAATAGATAGTAATGACGGTCCCGTTGCTTTGCGTTACCCAAAGGGCGGCGAGGGAAACTATAAGGACGGCGGAACAGAAAACAGTAAGATTTTGCGTACCGGAGAGGATTTCACTATTGTTACATACGGGATTACTGTAAACGCAGTTCTTGAAGCTGCAGATAAACTTAAAGAGCAGGGCGTTACCGTGGATGTAATTAAACTCGGCTGTATAAAGCCGTATGATTATGAGGTCATAAGGGACAGTGTGAACAGAACTGGCAGGCTGATGGTTTGTGAGGAATGTATTGAATCAGGTTGTGTTGGAGAAGACATTGCCGCAAGGCTTAGTTCTGACGGATACTCTCCAAGAAGACTTATCCTGAGAAATCTTGGTGACACTTTTGTCACTCACGGAAATGTAAATAAGCTTAGGGAAGTTGTTGGTTTGGACGGAGAAAGTATTGCAAGAGACATATCCGCCAGTGTCCCACGGAGAAGAAAATAAAAATTTACGGAGAGTAAGATGTCAAAGACGAGACTTGATGTCCTGCTTGTAGAACAGGGATTTTTTGATAGCAGGGAAAAGGCAAAAGCAATCATAATGAGCGGAGAAGTCTACGTTAACGGTCAAAGGGCAGATAAACCTGGTGTTAGCTATGCCAATGACTGTAAAATAGAGGTTCGTGGAGGTCGTTTGAAGTATGTAAGCAGAGGCGGTCTCAAGCTTGAAAAGGCGCTGGATTATTTCGGGGGAAATCCCTCTGGCAGGGTGTGTATGGACTGTGGAGCTTCCACAGGAGGATTTACAGACTGTATGCTTCAAAGAGGGGCAAAACATGTATATTCTATTGACGTTGGCTATGGTCAACTGGCGTGGAGCATACGAAGCAATGAACGAGTCACTGTTATGGAGAGAACTAATGTAAGATACATTACCCCTGATATGTTTCCCGAAAGACCTGATTTTGCTACAATAGATGTTTCTTTTATTTCATTGAAGCTTATACTTCCTGCTGTAAGCGGCGTATTACTACCCGAAGGAGATGTTTACTGCCTTGTAAAACCTCAATTTGAGGCAGGGAAGGATAAGGTCGGGAAAAAAGGAGTCGTCCGTGACAAGGAAACACACCTTCAGGTTCTCAAGGATTTTATCAAAAATGCAGAGAGCAGCGGGTTTTCAGTCAAGGGTATAACCTGGTCACCCATAAAAGGACCAGAGGGTAATATAGAATTTCTGGGGCACCTTTCTTTAGATGGGTGCGTTAGTGAAAAAATTGATCTGGAGGCGGTCGTGGAGGAAGTCCACAATAAATTAAAAGCGTGAGGTGGCACTGGTGAAGATTGTTCTGTGTCCTAATAAATTAAGGGATATTGGTTTAAAAGCAACCTATAAAGTTGTCGAAATGTTGGAATCTCATGGCGTTTCCTATGATATATGCCCTATTGACAACGTTAGAAATTATAAATTCGGAGGGGACGAAATTATTGTTACCTTTGGTGGGGACG
>CALWYM010000051.1 GCA_944385775.1 uncultured Oscillospiraceae bacterium
ATTGGATGCACGATAGATTATGCCGCAGGAAGAAACAGATATATCGGTTATCTGATTTCCCTTGCCACACATTCCTATAAGGGCAAAAGGGTTGGACTTGACTGTGCCAACGGCAGTACTTGGATGATTGCGAAAAGCGTGTTTGACGCTTTGGGAGCGGATACATTTGTTATAGGAAACAAGCCTGACGGGCTTAATATAAACGATAATTGCGGTTCCACTCATATTGAGACACTTCAGAAGTTCGTGCTGGAGAATGAGCTTGATGTGGGATTTGCCTTCGACGGGGATGCGGACAGATGTCTTGCGGTAGATGAAAACGGCAAGATTATTAACGGGGACCTTATTTTGTACGCATACGGAAGATATATGTTTGAAAAAGGTTCTTTGGGTAACACAAAAATTGTTACAACGGTTATGTCCAACATGGGGCTTTATAAGGCCTTTGACGAACTGGGGATAGGTTACGAGAAAACCAATGTAGGCGATAAGTACGTCTGGGAGAATATGCGTGAAAACGGATATCTCCTTGGAGGAGAGCAGTCCGGTCATATAATTTTCGCAAAGTACGCTACGACAGGGGACGGACTTCTTACCGCTATTAAGCTTATGCAGGTAATGCTTGATAAGAAAATGTCACTGGCAGAGCTGACCAGGGATATAAAAATATATCCACAGGTTCTGAAAAGCGTAAAGGTTACGGACAAGGACCTGGTTCTTAGTGACGAACGTGTCAAAGAAGCCGTCAGAAAGGCGGAGAAGTCACTCTGTGGCGACGGACGCATACTTCTGAGAAAGAGCGGAACCGAGCCTGTGGTGAGGGTGATGGCTGAGGCGCCTTCTGAGGAGCTTTGCGAAGATGTTGTGGACGCGGTTATTGATGCTATGAGTAGCTGCGGATATGTAAAATAAGCTGAGGCGTAAGAAATATGTATAAAACCAAAGATTTGCTGGATTTAAGTAAAACCCTTGCACAGCCGCTTCTTGAGGAGGTCGAGTACCCATGGGAGGTGCTGGGGAAAATCTCTGAATTTATAAAGGAAGTTGGAGAAACACTTCCTGCTGAGGAATATGACAGGGTTGGGGAAGACGTATGGATTGCAAAAGACGCTGAGGTCTATGAAACAGCGTATATAAAGGGACCCTGCATAATCGGTCACAATACAGAGGTAAGGCACTGTGCTTTTATAAGAGGCAGCGCTCTTATCGGCAATAATTGTGTAATCGGAAACTCGGTGGAGGTTAAAAACGCCATTATTTTTGACAACGTCCAGGTGCCGCACTATAACTATGTGGGAGATTCGATTCTGGGATACAAAAGCCACATGGGCGCCGGGGCAGTAACGTCAAACGTAAAAAGTGACAGGACGCTTGTTAAGGTCAGGGAGAACGGCGAGACAGTGGAGACTGGTCTTAAAAAATTCGGTGCCATATTAGGCGATTATGTGGAAGTGGGCTGTAACAGCGTTTTAAATCCGGGCACGGTTATAGGCAGACATTCCAGCGTTTATCCTACCTCGGGAGTAAGGGGAGTAGTACCCGAAAACAGCATATACAAGGGTGAAAACAATATTGTAAAGAAAGTCTGAATGTTTTCTAAGAGTTTTATCCTGATAAAAAGCATAAAAAGAGTTGCCAACTATGTGGTGGCAACTCTTTTAGTTTATTTAGTAAAGTGAACGTGATTATTTATGTGGTCCTCGCAGAAGCAGTGGAAGCCAACGCAGCGTGAACAGTAACGAAATTCCAGGTTGGGATAATCTGTATCGGTTCTGCCGCAAACTTCGCATTTATGGCGGTAGCCCCGGTTTTTCTCCTGGCGCTCAGCCCTGTGAACCGACGCATTAAACTGAGCTCTTCTGGAATATCCCTTGCCCGACCGGGTAATTCTGGATATGAATGGGGAACCGCAGAAAATGAGGAAATTCAAAATTGCGACCATTGGGTATAGGGTTAAGCCATTTATCATATCTGCAATGAACAAGACGGCGTCAATAATGGCAAGCCACTTCATTTTAATCGGAATGAAGAAGAACAAAAGAACTGTAAAATCCGGCCACAGAGCAGCAAAAGCAAAGAACATGGACATATTAATGTAGTATCCGTTAATTGTGAGATACTGTATAGACCCGGTGTAGTATGATACAAAACCGAAAATTACAGAAAGTATTACGGCTGACAGATAATAGATATTGAATCGTGACTGTCCCCACTGTCCCTCCAAAGTGCTGCCGATAAAATAATAAAAGTACAGCGAAATGGCAAAGGAAAAAAGGGACATGGAGTTGGGGATAAACAAAAATGTAACAAGGCGCCAAATCTGCCCCCTTAGAATGTGGTAGGGAGAAAACAGAAGGAAGCTTATGAAAGTGCCTGTGGTATCTATATAGGACATAAGAAACGTAATTATGTTGCCCACAACTATTACCATCATTAGGTTTCTGAAGCCAAATCTGGGATGCTTGTAGCAAAAGCGCTCAACAGCACGGTCAAAAGATTTCAATATAAGTCACCTCAAGATTTTTTATTAATAATACCTCTAATGGCAAAAAAAGTCCATTAAAAATTTGTAAAGTATATTAACTATGCCCTGTTTCTTGGAATATCCATAAAAAAACAAATAATAATTGAAAATTATCCTTTAAGTTTTTGACGTTTTGTGATACAATACAGACAAACTGTGTAAAAAATTATAGGAGGATAGTATGTCAAACAGAATTTTTACTTCTGAATCAGTTACTGAAGGGCATCCGGACAAGGTTTGTGACCAGATTTCCGATGCCGTTCTTGATTATATACTTTCACAGGATAAGCAGGCAAGGGTTGCATGTGAGACTATCTGCACCACGGGTATGGTACTCGTTATGGGAGAAATCTCAACTAAATGTTATGCGGATATTCCGGCTATTGCCAGAGAAACAATCAGAAAAATTGGTTATGACAGACCTGAATATGGGTTTGATTACAGCTCCTGTGCTGTTCTCACGTCCATTGACGAGCAGAGTCCTGATATAGCAATGGGTGTGGACAGCGCCTACGATGACAGTGAGGACAGGGGTGCCGGCGACCAGGGAATGATGTTTGGTTACGCCTGCCGGGAGACGGAGGAGCTTATGCCTGCGCCTATTTCTCTTGCCCATAAGCTTGCAAGAAGGCTTAGCGAAGTCAGAAAGCAGGGAGAGCTCTCTTTCTTGAGACCTGACGGAAAGAGCCAGGTTACGGTGAGGTATAATGAAGACGGCACGGTACTTGACTGTCCGGCTATTGTTGTGTCATCTCAGCATTCTCCTGATGTTGACATTAATACTCTCCGTGAGGCGATTATAGATACTGTGATCAAGCCTGTTATTCCTGAAAAGTATATTACAAAGGATACGAAATTTTACGTAAATCCCACAGGCAGATTTGTAATTGGTGGACCCTGCGGAGATTCAGGGCTTACCGGAAGGAAAATTGTTGTCGATACATACGGCGGAATGGCAAGCCATGGCGGTGGATGCTTCTCCGGAAAGGACCCGAGTAAGGTTGACCGTTCTGCTGCATATATGTCACGCTACGCTGCAAAGAATATTGTCGCGGCAGGTCTTGCCGATAAGTGCCAGATTGAGATTGCCTACGCAATTGGTGTTGCACACCCTGTCTCCATATTCGTAGATACTATGGGTACAGGTAAGCTCCCAGATGAGAAGCTTTCAGAAATTGTAAGGGATAACTTTGATTTCCGTCCCGCAAAGATTATATCCAAACTTGATCTTCTTGAGCCTATTTACCTTCAGACGGCAGCATACGGTCATTTTGGAAGACCTGACCTCGACCTCCCTTGGGAGAGGTTGGATATGGTCGATACTCTTAAAGAGTATATTCGTTAAGGTGAGATTTTACAATGAACAATAAGTATAATAAAAACTGGGGAAACCGGGAGCGCTCCGGAAAACAAAGGGGCGACAGAGAACGGCAAAATAAATTTGACAGGACAAAAGACCGTACCAGAAATAAAAACTCCCCTGAAACTGTGGAGGATCCCTACGAGCAGGCTATCAGGGATGGTTATATTGAGGGCAGAAATGCCGTGATGGAAGCTCTCAGGGCTGAGCGCCCTATTGACAAGCTTTTTGTTGCACGGGGTGAAACCGATGCCACTCTTGCAAGGATTATTGCCAAGGCCAAGGACACCGGTACTGTAATTGTGGAAACGGATAGACGAAAGCTTGACGCCATGAGTACCACGGGGAACCACCAGGGAGTTATTGGTATTGCCTCCGTTAAAGAGTATGTATCCATAGACGATATTTTAAACATCGCCAAGGAGCGGGGAGAGGATCCGTTTATTATAATTTGTGACGAGATTTCCGATTCCCACAACATGGGCGCAATTATAAGAACGGCAGAAACCGCAGGTGCCCACGGGGTAATAATCCCAAAGCGAAGAAGCGCCGGAATGGGTGCGATAGTGTCAAAGACCAGCGCCGGGGCGATAGAATACATGGCAGTTGCCAGAGTTCCGAATATTTCGGCAGCGATAAAGGAGCTAAAGGATAAGGGCGTCTGGATTTACGGTACCGCGGCGGGAGGCGAAAGCCGGCTTTGGGAAACCGATATGACGGGTCCGGTAGCCCTCGTTATAGGTTCTGAGGGAGACGGAATGTCAAGGCTTGTGGAGGAGAATTGTGATTTTATCCTCTCAATTCCCATGAGGGGTAAAATATCCTCTCTTAATGCCTCAGCGTCCGCCGCAATAGTTATATATGAGGTTTTGCGGCAAAGAATTCAGCATAAATAAGGCTGCTACAAAATTTACATGATAGGAGGGAGAAATTGTGTCCCCGGAGAAGGAAAAGTATTCACTTGATGACATTTTAAACGAAAATTATGACTCCGATGAGACCTTTTCTCTGGAATCTATTCTGGCAGAATACAAGAGGAGCGCCTTTATTGAAGGTGAGAGAAAGACTCCACCAAATGAGCTGGATGAACAGGTACAGAGTATAATTGATGAAGTAACCGGAAATCTTTCAAAGGAAGATGGGTCGGGCAATAATTATGCAAAAAAGAAAACAGAAGTAACGGAAAAACCCATCGGCGATGCTGACGGTTCTGACGAAGTAAGAAGTACGGATTATCGGACTTCGGAGGAAACCGATGAGAATATGCATGAGGATAAGGAAGGAAAGTCACCGCAGCGCGGATTTTTTGGAAAGCTTTTTTCCGGGCATGCCAGGGAAAATAGGGGGGAAACTGAGGAGAAGGGCTCTGCTTCCGATACATACGAAGAAGATGATCTGACCGGTGAAAATCAGCAACCCGGAACTGAGGAGGACAGCCTGCAGTCCGATGCTGATTCTGTTTTCAGCATAAAGGACGAGCCTGATGAAAAGGAAAAGGTTTCGTACAGCAGTCCGCAGCAAAATTCTGCTGCTCAGCAGCCTGGAAAAGACGATGACGGTTATTTTGAGTCCATGGAGTTTGCCGATAAAATAGCAAAAAACGTGGAAAACCCCGACTGGGATTTCACTCCGGATACATTTGATGATGAACCGGAGGAACCACCCGCAAAAAAGGAATCTTTTCTTACAAAACTTTCTGAAAAGTTCAGAAGTTTACAGGGTGACTATGAAGAGGAAGATGAAGAACCGGACCCTGACTATAATGAGGAGATAAAGCGGTTTTCGGCTATTATACCGTCGCTCAGACTCAGAATGATAGGGTCAGTGGTACTGCTTGTCCTTATGCTTGTGTTTACGTCTATGGCGGTTAACGGGAAGACTATTCCTTTTGGAATAGGTACAAATCTGAATATCGCAGGCGGAGTTGTTCTGGTTTTGCAGTTGCTTGTTATGGCGGCAGGTATTGACATACTTATAAGCGGCTTGGACAGTCTGATTTCTATTGAGCCAAACGGGGAAACACTGGTACTTTTATCCAATGTGCTGTCCTTCACGGATGGGTTTATTATGCTTGCTAACCGTGATTTTAGCTTTGGTATGCCGCTTTCGGTTGTGGCTTCAGCATCGCTTGTGTTTGCCCTTCATGGAAGAAAGGCGTACTATAAGGCAATGGTGGATTCCATGAAGGCAGGACTTACCTCAAATAATTGCTACGGCGTTGTGAGCGAGCATGACGACGAGGCTGACAGAGAGGTGCTGAAAAAGGTTTTCGGAAAAACAAAGGGATTTTACAGAAACCTGATTTCCGAGGATGTGAGCGAGCAGTATTATTTCTTTGCCACGCCTTTTATCATTATACTGGGGTTCATACTTGCGCTGCTGGCTTCGGTAGGCAGCGGAAGGGGAGAGAGTTTCGCCCATTGCTATGCTGTAATTATGGTTACTGCAGCTGTTTTTCCGGCAGTGTCCGCTTTCGCTCTGCCATTTTCATATGCGGCGTCCTCGCTGAGAAAGTCAGGCTGCGCTCTCGCGGGATGGACAGGTGCCTGCGAAATATTTGACAGCGACGCTGCCATGATTACCGATGAAGACGTTTTTCCGGCAGGAAGCGTCACCATAAGCTCTATAAAGGTATATTCAGGCTCAAACCAGCAGAAGCTTATTGAGTATTCTGCAAGCCTTATTATTGCATCAAATTCAGGACTTTCCAGAGTGTTTGACGATTTGCTCCGTACTCAGGGGTTCAGGCAGTATCAGGTTGATAAATTCTCCTGCTATGAGGGCGGCGGAATCGGTGGTCTTGTTAACGGAGAAAATGTTCTTGTTGGCTCGGGCGCTTTTATGAACCTTATGGGTATCAGGGTCCCGGATAAAATTAATGTGGCGAATACTATTTTCGCTGCGGTTAACGACAGGCTCGCCGTTATCTATGCCCTGAACTATGTGCCTGTAAATTCTGTTCAGTCTGCTCTTGAGGCGCTGCTTACTACAAGGATTGATGTGCTTTTGGCTGTCAAGGATTTTAACGTAACTCTAAATACGATACAGAAAAAATTTAAGGTTTCCATGGAGGGCGTTGAGTATTTACCCATTGAGAAAAGTTATAAGCTTTCTGAGAATGAAGATGTTTCAGAGAAAAATGTGGCAGCTGTTCTGGTAAGGGAAGGGCTTACCCCCTTATCTGAGACAATTTCAAAGGGCAAGAATCTAAAAACTGTCACAGAGCTTAATACCGCAGTCTGCCTTGCTGGTTCATTAATTGGAATGTTGCTGATGTTCTTCCTTTGCAAGACAGGGTCTTTTGCCTCCACAACCCCAAATAATGTATTTTTCTTTATGATGGCAGTGGAAATTGCTGTGGTATTGCTGTCACAATTAGTAAAAAAACGCAGTTGAGCAAATTAACCAGAAAAGAATTTTCTTTATCAAAAAAATATGTTGTTTTTCACAGTGCAATAGTGTATAATGGAACGCAGAAAAGGCTTTACCACAGTAAGGTCGGAATTTTCATTAACAAAGAGAGGAAAAAATCACTATGAGCTATGCTGCTGAAAAGATTCACAACATTGCATTACTTGGTCATGGAGGCAACGGAAAGACGTCTCTTGCTGAGAATATGCTCTTCGTCGCCGGTGCAATAGACCGTCAGGGTCGTGTTCCCGACGGAAATACCGTAAGTGACTACGATGAGCAGGAAATTCGTCGTAAAACCAGTATTTCTACATCTACAATGTATGTAGAGTACAAGGGTCATA
>CALWYM010000052.1 GCA_944385775.1 uncultured Oscillospiraceae bacterium
ATAAGGTTTACCGCCGCCGTAAGACAGCCGAAAAAAAGATAGGTTATATATTCCCTGTACTTTCCGTAAAGGTTTGAAATACCTTTCACATAATCACTCTTTCCAAAAAACTGTTTTAAGTTTAGCACAGTTTAAGCTCAATTTCCACAGAAAAAAAGAAAAAAACTGCCGGACAGGTGAAGACAAAGCCCTGTCCGGCAGTTTTTATATAGAGTACAAAAGTGAGCGAGTAAACTGATTAATAAAGTACAAGGTACTTGTCAAGCTCCCACTGGGAAACTGAAGTGCGGTAGTCATCCCACTCCTTCTCCTTGCCGGAGATATACTGCTCATAAACGTGCTCGCCAAGAGTCTCCTTAACAAGGGGATCGCCCTTCATGCACTCAATAGCCTCCTTGAGGTTTCCGGGGAGGGTGTCAATGCCCTTCTCGTCTCTGACCTCCTGACCCATGGTAAAGAGGTTCTCACTCATCTCCGCAGGAGGAGTCATGCCCTTCTCAATGCCGTCAAGACCGGCAGCAAGGCAAAGTGCAAGCTCAAGATAGGGGTTGCATGCCGGATCCGGGCAACGGAGCTCAACTCTGGTTCCCTGACCTCTGGAAGCAGGAATACGGATAAGGGTTGAACGGTTGGAAGCGGACCATGCGATGTAGCAGGGAGCCTCATAGCCGGGAACAAGACGCTTGTAGGAGTTTACAAGTGGGTTAGTTACAGCAGCCATACCCTTCATGTGACTGAGGATACCAGCAATGAAGCTGTGGCAGGTATCGGAAAGACCCTTCTCGCCGTTTGGATCGAAGAAAATATTCTTGCCGTCCTTGAAGAGGGACATATTGGTATGCATACCGGAGCCGTTAATACCGAAAATCGGCTTGGGCATAAAGGTTGCATGAAGACCGTTCTTCTGTGCAATAGTCTTAACCGCAAACTTGAAGGTCATAATGTCATCGGCAGCCTTGAGAGCCTCGCTGTACTTAAAGTCAATCTCGTGCTGTCCCTTTGCGACCTCGTGGTGGGAAGCCTCAATCTCATAGCCCATTTTCTCAAGGTTCAGGCAGATCTCACGTCTGGTGCTCTCGCCGTGGTCAAGAGGTCCAAGGTCAAAATAACCGGCTTCGTCGTTGCACTCGGTGGTGGGGTTGCCCTTCTCATCGGTCTTAAAGAGGAAGAACTCGCACTCAGGACCAACATTAAATGAATAGCCCATATCAGCAGCCTTCTTCAGCACTCTCTTGAGGATTCCTCTCGGGTCGCCGATGAATGGTGTTCCGTCAGGATTGTATACGTCGCAGATAAGTCTTGCAACTTTTCCTGACGCAGGTCTCCAGGGCAGGATCTCGAAGGTGTCAAGATCAGGATAAAGATACTGGTCAGACTCATTGATTCTTACAAATCCCTCAATGGAGCTGCCGTCGAACATAATCTGATTGTTAACTGCCTTTTCAATCTGAGAAGCGGTGATAGCTACGTTCTTAAGCTGACCGAAAATGTCGGTGAACTGCATACGGATAAACTCAACGTCCTGATCGTTCACCATGCGGATAATATCTTCCTTAGTGTACTTTCCCATATTTCCCTCTCCTTTCAAAGTAAGGCAAAAATAAATTTTAAAACTAAAAAAGAGAGAAGAGGGAACCCCGGCATATCCGGGAGAGCTCCTTTACTCTCAACGCAATGCATTATATTATTCTTTTTACCCCTTTGTCAATAGAAAACTTCATTTTTGGAGACGTTCACAAAGGGATTTTTTCGATTTTGCAGGGAAACAATCATTCTGCCAGTGAGCTCATTAAAGCTGCAAATCCTCATCAAGAATTTCTCCGCGGCAAACCGTATTTGTGGGACCTGTAAGGAAAACCTCCTTCTCGCCGTTTTTTTCCTTAACGGTTACGAAAAGATCACCGCCCGGCACAGAAACCAAAACGTTACTGCCGGACACAATTCCTCTGTCCGTAAGAGCTGCCACCGTTGCGCCGCTGCCGGTACCGCAGGCAAGGGTAAAGTCCTCCACGCCACGCTCAAAGGTTTTTGCCTTAAGGCTGTTTTCGCGCTCCAGGTGTACAAAGGTCACGTTGGCTCCCTTGGGGAAATCCTTCCAGAAACGAATCTGTCTACCCACCTCACGGAGCTTATCCTCAGGTATCTTTTCCCAGTCCATGTAAACTACGGCGTGGGGCATACCGGGCACGCCCAGCTCCACATAGGAAACGTCGTATTCGTCCCCCATTGCCGTTACCTTAACGCCATGCTCAATAAGGGATGGACTGTTAAGCCGGATTGTGTATAGCCTTTCGGAGACTCTTTTTCCCACAACGGTGCCGGAAACAGTCTCGATACGCTGCTCCTCCCCGGAACAAAGCCCGTTATCGTGACCGTATCTTGAAATGCACCTTGCGCCGTTACCGCACATCTCAGCTTCGGAGCCGTCGTTATTATAGAAAAGCATTTTAAAATCTCCGTCAGCCTCCGGCTTCTCTATCACCATAAGCCCGTCCGCCCCTACGGACAGCTTCCTTGTACAAATGCGCCTTGCCAGGTCGCTGAGCTTTTCAAGGGGAATTTTTTCCTCAATATTATTTATTATGATAAAGTCGTTTCCAGCGCCCTGCATTTTAGTAAATTTCATTTAAAATCGCCTCTCGCTTTAATATTTAAGTCAAAAGAACAGTTTCATATTACCACACCCGTAAAGCTTTGGCAACTATCTTATGCTTTGCAGATACCCCTCCAAAATCAGCGTCGCGGCCACGGCGTCAACCTTATTTTTGCGCTTTTTTCCGTGACGGTCATTGGCGGTAAGTATTCTGTGGGCGTCCACAGTTGTAAGACGCTCGTCCCACATGACAACTTCAATACCTGTCACCTCGCCGAGGAGCTTTCCGAATTCCATACTTTTTTCAGCTCTCGGTCCTTTGCTGCCGTCCATATTCACCGGATTTCCCAGAACTATCAGGGAAACCTGACGGCTTTTAGCCTCTTTCCCTATCTCCTCCGCAAGAGCCTGACTGTTCCACTGGTCAATAGTCCACGCGTCGCCGGCGATGACGCCCAAAAGGTCCGACACCGCAATGCCTGTCCGCCTGTCGCCGTAGTCCACAGCCATAATCCTCATCTTATCTTTCCCCCTTAAACGCTAAAGCCGCCGTCGGCGCTTATTACCTGTCCCGTAATAAATTCCGCCCTGTCGGAAGCCAAAAAGGCACAGAGCTCCGCCACGTCCTCAGGCTTTCCCAGCCGCATTACCGGCGTATCATACCGCAGCTCCTCAAGCGTTTTGTCGTCAAGTTCACTGTTCATGTCGGTATCAATAACGCCGGGAGCAATACAGTTTACCGTTATGCCCGAGGGTCCCAGCTCTTTAGCCAGCGCTTTAGTCATGCCGATAAGGGCAGCCTTTGACGCTGAATATGCCACCTCGCAGGACGCGCCGCGTACCCCCCACATGGAGGATATTATAATAATCCTGCCCCAGTGCTCACGGACCATATAGGGCACAGCATGGCGGCAGACATTATACGCTCCGTCAACATTTACTGAAAAAATTTCCCGCCAGTCCTCAGGCTCCGTTTCGGTAAAAAGCTTAATCTGGCTTATTCCGGCGTTTACAACCAGTACTCCGGCGCCGCCTGCGCCTTTCACAAGCTCGCAAACCTTATCATAATCACGGACGTCGGCTTTTACCGCCCTGCCGGAAATCTCCTCCGCCAGAAGCTCCGCCGCCTCGCGGCTTTTGTTGTAGTTCACCGTTACATAAAAGCCCTCTCTTCCAAGGGCAAGGCAGCAGGCTCTGCCTATTCCTCTTGAGCCGCCTGTTACAATAGCTCTTTTCCTAAATTCCGTCATAGCATACTAAGCCACCTAAGGGCAAACATTACGCAAACCCCCGGCACACCGAAAATTGCCACTATTATCGCGTTTACCCAGTTTACTCCCAGTGTAACGCCGATAAAGCCGCCCAGATAGTTTACGGCGATAAGTGATACAAAGCCCAAAACAGTGTTTACCGCCAGTTTTAAAAGCATTCTCAGAGGCTTTGTCAGTATATAAAAGGCAAGCAGCCCCAGTACCGCCACTATTATAAGGCTCGTTATGTTGTCCATCGCCGAAAGCTTTTCTACGGCGTCTTCAACTATACCTTCAACAATTTCAGTATTCATCTTGTCCTCCAAACCTTTTTTATATTTCTATTCCGCTTCCGCCCCGTCTATTACAAAGGCTTTTATAAAGCATTACTCCAAGCCTTGCGCCAATAATTCCGGCCGCTGTTCCCACAATAAAGCCGCCTAAAATATCAGAGGGATAGTGGACAACAAAATAGAGCCTGGAAAATCCCATGGCAATTTCATAGGCTATAAGCCACAACGTCCTTTTTCCGCCGGTTATCATTATTGCCGTGGAAAAGGCACAGCAGGCCGTCATATGTCCCGACGGAAAGGACCCGTCCCGCTCAGTAAGTGAGCCCATAACAGTCCACATCTGCCTTAAAACCTGGTGCATTTCGTAGGGACGCACTCTGTCTATAATATTTTTCAGAAGAATATTCGTGAAAACCGCCCCCACAGCAAGGGCGACTATGGCGCAAAGACCCTGCTTTCTCGTCCTTCTCCACCCTATAAGGCAAAGTGATACAATAATCAAAAATATGCCGCCGTTTCCCGTATATGTTACGGCAGTCATGGGTATTTTAAGCCACGCACCTGCCTGAAGGGCGATTTTATGTACCCACTGTAAAATCTCCATATCAAAACCATAAAAGGTCCGGCTTATAAACTCCGCCGCCTGTGTCGGTTCCATAGCTTCACCTCAGCTTAAGATATAGCTCATTACAGTTTACCACAATCTTTCCCATCTTAAAAGCAAAAAATTAAAAAAGAAATTACCCGGAGGCACATTCACCTCCGGGCATAAAATAGGGTTGTGGGATAAAGATAAGATACAAGCCGCCTTACCTTGCAAATTGGAAGGTTCGGTGAGCTTTAAGCTTATAATACAGCTATTTACTTAATTTGTAAATAGGAGCTTTTGTCGAAGAAACACTACTTTTAAATAGAGTCGTCGTTTTCAATCCACTCGTTTGTATCGGTGACAGTCCACTGTCCATCGTCGCCCACTCTGGCATACACTTTTGATATACCGGCGTTTATTATCATTCTTCGGCACATGGAGCATGGCGTTGTGTCGGTAAGCCTTTCCCCTGTTTTGGCGCTTCTGCCTGCAAGGTAAAGGGTGGCGCCGATACAGTCACGTCTTGCGGCGGAGATTATGGCGTTTGCCTCGGCATGGACGCTGCGGCAAAGCTCGTACCTCTCTCCGGAGGGGATTCTAAGCTCCTCTCTTTTGCAAACCCCCAAATCCATACAGTTTTTCCTGCCCCTGGGCGCTCCGTTATACCCGGTGGAGATAATCTCGTCCTCACGGACGATAATGGCACCGTAGTGGCGTCTTATACAGGTGGATCGCTCGGCAACGGTTTCTGCAATGTCAAGGTAATAGTTTATTTTATCACGTCTTTCCAAAAAAAGACCTCCCGTCAATCTGATTTTTATTTATTGTAACATTTTCACCTCCCGCCGGTCAATACAAAAAAAGACAGGCACGGGGAAGATTTCCCGTGCCTGTACTGTAAGGCTTATTTATTTTTACGGCAGATAATCTGTGGGGTCCACCGTCTCGCCGTCTTTTGTCATCTCGAAGTGAAGGTGGCTTACCTCGCCGGTCTCGCTCAGGGCTGTATCACCTACTGAGCCGATCACGCTGCCTGCCGTCACGCTGTCTCCGGCGCTTACGGTAGGGGTGGCGGCAAGGTTGGCATATACGCTTACAATGCCGTTTCCATGGTCAATTTTGACCACTGTGCCCAGAAGGTCGTCTGTTTCAACGCTCTGGACTGTGCCGGCAGAAGCCGCCATAACCCTTGTGCCCATCTCGGACGCAATGTCAATACCGCAGTGGATACGCCAGTCAGCCATAGTCTTGCTGTAAATGAGGCTTTCCGGTGAGTAGTCCACCTCGATTTCACCGTTAACAGGCCACATAAAGGTCTGAGCGGAATCGTCCTTCTGGAGGACGTTTTCATCTTCCGCCTCCTGAGTTGTCTGTGAAGCGGTATCCTCCCCGTCGGATTTCTCGGCAGGCGCCTCAGGCTGCTTTTCCTCAGTTTCAGGCTCCGCAGTCTCTGTCTCCTCGCTTTCCTCCGGCACCTCTATGGGGTTCATGGTCTCCTGGGAAGTGCTAATTTCCGGTGCGAGATTTACCGATACCTGCTGCTCTTCATCTTCCGGCGTGTCGCCGCCGCTTTCCTGGACCGTCATATCCTCTGTTCCGGCCATGACTGCTGCATAGTCCTCCTCACCGAAGGCGTCGTCTGTGTTCCCGGAAAAAGCCAGGACCCATGCGGAGACGCCGATAACGGCAATGCAGGAGAAAAGGACTATGTAAAAGCCCTTTCCGTTGACAAAGCTCTCCAGTTTCTTGGAAAAATTACTCTTGTCGTTCATTTAAACCTCCGTCTTTTCTTTGGTTTTTTAGGTAAGAATTCGTCTTACGCTGGTATCTTTACCCGGAAGGAGAGCTTTTATACATTTTTAGAAAAAATAAAATAATCCCCCGGGAAATTTCCCGGGGGACAGTTTGTGCTTTTTTACTTTTTAAAGCCGTCTTTCAGGGGAACAGAACGGTTAAAAATAAGATTATCCGCCGTTGAATCCTTATCCGGGGTAAAGTACCCGAGACGAAGGAACTGGAAATTCTCTCCCGGTACAGCTTCAGACAACGCGCGCTCCGCCTTGCAGCCTGTTACAATCTCAAGTGAATCCGGATTCAGGCAGGTGATAAAGTCCTCGGCAGCGTCAGGCTCCGGGTCGGAGAAAAGATTGGAGTAGAGCCTTACCTCACAGTCAACGCAGTCGTCCGCGTCCACCCAGTGAATGGTAGCGCCCTTTACCTTCCGTCCGTCGGCAGGGTCTCCCCCTCTGCTCTCCGGGTCATAGGTGCAGAGAATCTCAGTAACATTTCCATTTTCGTCCTTTACGCACCCTGTGCAGGTTATAAGATAGGCTCCCTTAAGCCTGCACTCCGGTCCGCCGGGATAAAGACGCTTATACTTCGGCGCGGGAACCTCCATAAAGTCCTCCGCCTCAATATAAAGATTACGTGAGAAGCTGACCTCCCTTGAGCCGCTCTCCGGCTCGTTGGGGTTATTCTCCACCATGACCTTCTCCATCTTGCCCTCAGGATAATTTGTTATAGTCAGCTTTACCGGGCGCAGAACCGCCATGCGTCTCTGACCGTGAGCGTTGAGGTCGTCTCTCAGACAGCTCTCCAGAAGGGCATAGTCCACGGTGCTTGGCACCTTGGCAACACCGATTTTCTCTGTAAAGGTACGAATTGACGCCGGCGTATAACCGCGTCTTCTGAGTCCGCAGATAGTGGGCATTCTGGGGTCGTCCCAACCGGAAACGTATCCCTCCTCCACAAGCCTTCTCAGCTTGCGCTTTGACATAACGGTATAGTTTATGCCAAGCCTTGCAAACTCAATCTGCCGCGGCTTATTTGGCACATCAACATTATTTATGACCCAGTCGTAAAGGGGTCTGTGGTCCTCATACTCAAGGGAGCAGAGGGAGTGGGTAATCCCCTCAAGGGCGTCCTGAATGGGGTGGGCAAAATCGTACATGGGGAAAATACACCATTTTATGCCCTGGCGGTGGTGCTCAATATATCTTATACGGTAAAGAACCGGGTCGCGCATATTGAAATTACCTGAATTAAGGTCGATTTTAGCCCTGAGTGTATATTTTCCCTCGGGGAACTCGCCGTTTTTCATTCTCTCAAAAAGGTCAAGGCTTTCCTCAATGGGTCTGTCACGCCATGGGGACCGGGCAGGAGTTGAGGTATCCCCCCTGTACTCCTTAAACTGCTCCGGAGTCAGCTCGCACACATAGGCAAGACCCTTTTTAATAAGTCCTACCGCCAACTCATACTGTATATCAAAATAGTCGCTTCCGTAGTAGAACCTGTCGCCCCAGTCAAAGCCCAGCCAGTGAATATCCTCCTTAATGGCGTCTACATATTCCGTGTCCTCCTTGGCAGGGTTTGTGTCGTCCATACGAAGATTGCAGATACCGCCGAACTTTTCAGCCACACCGAAATCTATACACAGAGCCTTGCAGTGACCGATGTGAAGATAGCCGTTTGGCTCCGGCGGGAAACGGGTATGGACCTGCTTGCCCTCAAAGCGTCCGCCGGGACCAATATCCTCCGCCACAAAGGCTTCAATAAAGTTTTTAATCTCAATATTATCATTTGCCATAAGGTTAATTTTCCTTTCAGCCCAATATTCATATTTTGTATTATAACAAATACACCGTATATGTCAAGGAAAGCCGCTTTAAAGATGAGAAACCCCTCCGCCGAAATTTGGTGGAGGGGTTTTATGGGTTATACGTTTTCTCAGCCCTGGTGGAGTGCTTTCTCCTTCAGGTAGTCATTGATCTGCTGCAAAACCTCATCAGCGTCAAGACCGTGAACCATGCAGGCCTCCTCAAGGCTCTCACCAATGGAGGAGGGGCAGCCCACACAGTGCATACCGCACTGCATAAGGATATACGCAATGTCAATATCGTATCTGAGCATATCGCCCATGGTAGTCTGCTTTGTAATTTCCATGTTCTTTTCACCCTTTCTGTGGAGTTATTGTTACAAGGCTTATTATAATAAGAATTTTTCCGATTATCAAGCCCGGAAGGAATTTTTCCGGAGACAAAAGCGGACATCCCGGTTTGTCCGAGATGTCCGCCGATTTTAATGAGCTTTAAAGCTTATCTCTTTACGTTGAAAGCGCCCATTCCCGGATAAACGGCTGCATCGCCCAGCTCTTCCTCAATACGGAGAAGCTGATTGTACTTAGCGACACGCTCGCTACGGCTGGGAGCGCCGGTCTTGATCTGGCAGGTGTTAAGAGCAACAGCCAAATCAGCAATGGTGGTGTCCTCAGTCTCGCCGGAACGGTGAGAGGTAACGGCAGTGTAGCCTGCCTTATGAGCCATCTTGATAGCCTCAAGAGTCTCGGAAACGGAACCGATCTGGTTGAGCTTAATAAGAATAGCGTTGCCTGCGCCCAGGGAAATACCCTTGGAGAGACGCTCGGTATTAGTAACAAAGAGGTCATCGCCAACAAGCTGAACCTTGCCGCCAAGCTCCTTTGTCATCTCCTGCCAGCCTTCCCAGTCCTCCTCATCAAGACCGTCCTCGATGGATATGATGGGGTACTTCTCAATAAGGCTCTTCCAGTGAGCGATAAGCTCGGAGGAGGTGTACTCGGTGCCTGCCTTAGGCAGCTTGTAGAATCCCTTGCCCTTTTCGCTCTTCCACTCGGAGGAAGCAGCATCCATGGCAATCATAAAGTCCTTGCCGGGCTCATAGCCTGCGTTCTTGACAGCGGTAAGAATGTGCTCAATGGCCTCGTCATCGCTCTTAAGGTTAGGAGCGAAGCCGCCCTCGTCACCCACGGAGGTAGCAAGACCCTCGCTCTTGAGAAGAGCTGAAAGAGCATGGAACACTTCAGCGCACCAGCGGAGAGCCTCGCTGAAGGAAGGAGCGCCGACAGGCATAATCATAAACTCCTGAGAGTCGATGGTGTTAGCTGCGTGTGCACCGCCGTTAATAATGTTCATCATCGGGACAGGCAGTCTGTTTGCGTTTACGCCGCCCAGGAAACGATAAAGCGGAATGTCAAGAGAAGTGGCTGCTGCTCTTGCAGCTGCAATGGAAACAGCAAGAATGGCGTTTGCACCGATATTGCTCTTATCCTTTGTGCCGTCTGCTGCGATCATGGCAGCGTCAACTGCATAGGTGTCAAATGCGGAGAGACCCACGATAGCGTCAGCTATCTTGGTATTGATGTTCTCAACGGCCTTCTTAGTGCCCTTGCCCAGGTATCTGGACTTGTCGCCGTCACGAAGCTCAAGAGCCTCAAACTCACCGGTAGATGCTCCGCTTGGCGCTGCGCCCCTGCCAACGGTACCATCAACCAGGGTTACCTCTGCCTCAACAGTAGGATTTCCTCTGGAGTCGAGAATCTCACGTCCGACGACCTTTTCAATCTGTAAATAATCCATTGAAAAAACTCCTTTCAAGCTCTTTAAACCGGGATACACCCGAAAGATCACCTGTTTCCCCCACTAACCAAAGTAGGGAACCGGAATTTCCGGTCATCCTTATACTAACACACTTTTTTATCAAAATCAATGAGTCATGGAATAAATATTGTTAAGAAAAATACAATGATGATTAAACATTTTGACGGACTTTTCCTTTACTCTTTTAGAAAAATAAAGAAATAAGTATTGCAACGGGGTTGGATTCGTAGTAAAATCAACTCATCATCAATTTAAAGGAGACACGCCTATGTACAGAACAGATGTATTCACACCTTCCCGCTTTACATCAGAGGGTACCATGACTCTCCGCGGACAGCAGATCAAGTACAACACTGTCTGCGAGGACAACCCTTTTTATGACGAAAACGGTAAGATTATCGCGTCGATTTTCTCCTACTCCTATTTCCGCTCCGATGTGGAGGACAAGACAAAGCGCCCTGTTATCTTTGGCTATAACGGCGGACCCGGCTCCTCCTCCATGTGGGTTCACGTGGGCTTTCTCGGCGCGAAGAGGATAAAATACAACGAGGACATCGACACTGCCACCACCCTACCTCCCTATGAGGTTATAGACAATCCCAACTGCCTTCTTGACATTGCGGACGTTGTGCTGGTAGACCCTGTGGGCACCGGCTTCGGCGCTCTGCTTGACGCTGACAGCGGCAAGAAGTTTTACGGAATTGAGGAGGACGCTGAGGCGCTGCTCATGTTTATCGGTCGCTGGCTTTCACGCTATGACCGCTGGGACAGCCCCAAGTACCTTATCGGCGAAAGCTACGGCTGCACAAGAAGCGCTGTTGCCGCAGGCATGGCAGGAGGCGCCGGCGCGGAGCGCTCATACAATTTCACCTTTGATGGCGTTGTGCTCATAGGAAACACCGTCACCGTGGGCAAGTATTTTGGCAGAGAAGTTCCTGTGGAACCCTCAGTTCTTGAGCTTCCTACCTGCGCCGCCATTAACTGGTACCACAATCACCCCTCCGACCAGACTGTTGAGGAATTTGTCGCCGAGGCAAAGGCCTTTGCTGACACTGAGTATCTGCTGGCTCTTTACAAGGGCGACGAGCTTTGCGGCGAGGAACTGGAGGCTTTCGAAAAGAAGCTTTCATACTACTCCGGCTTTAGCATAGAGGCTCTTAAAAAGTATAATTACCGCCTTACTGAGAGAAATGCCCGTGAGGAAATCACAAAGGACAAGGGCGTTACCGTCTCAAGGTATGACGGACGTATCACTATTCCTGTTGACCCAGCTCACACCACCCTTATGAGAGAGGAGCGCCTTGACGAGGCGACAACTGCAAAGTACGGTCCCTACTTCCATTCCGCCCTTACAGGTCCCGTTTTCCGTGCCCTTGGCATAAAGGACTTTGACAGGACCTTTGTAAATTCCGCCGGAATGAGCATGAACTGGAACAGAGAGACAAAGCAGATGAATACCGGCGATTATCTCCGTCACGCCATGCACAGAGTAGAGGGCTTCCGTACCTTCTTTGCCAACGGCTGGTATGACCTTTGCACCCAGATAGGCATTGTGTACTACACTGCCACCCATGCGGGACTGCCTAAGGACAGAACCTTTATCAAGGGTTACAAGTCAGGTCACATGGCATACATAGGCGAGGACAATATCGAGGAGCTTTGCAACGACATTCACGCCTTTATTGAGGGCAAAGACCCCACAAAGTAAAATGCTGAAATTAAAACTGCTTCCCTTTTTTGGGAAGCAGTTTTTTATTATTGCGCCTGGCTTTCAAAATCTATTACGCTTTCCGGGTCCACCTGCTCTCCGTCCACCCTTATCTCAAAGTGGAGATGAGAGCCGGTAGAGTTTCCTGTGGAACCCATAAGTCCGATTAAATCACCCTGCTGCACCGTGTCGCCCTCCTCCACGAGAAGCTCGCTCATGTGACCGTAGCAGGTTTCACTTTCGCCGTCATGGCTTATCTTTATAAAATTTCCGTAACCGGATACCCAGCCTGCCTCAATAACCTCGCCGCCGTCCGCAGCATAGATTTCAGTGCCTGCCGGTCCAGCAATGTCAAGCCCCTTATGGTTTTTGCTGCCTACGGTACTGTTTCTCGGTCCGTAGCTTGAGGATATGATTCCGGTGGTGGGGGCAATATAGCTTCCCGTTGAAAGCCGCTCCTTCGCTCCAAGCACCATTTCCTCAGCCACAGGCTCAACCTCAACCTGTGCCGATACAGCCCTGCGGTCGCTTTCCACTCCGTTTTCACGGTACACAACATACTCTACCTGGGCAAGACCTTCCCTGCCGGGACTTGTCACCTCACAGTCGCCTGTATAAAGCTCCTGGGAATAGGTGTACATTGTAAGATAGGGCACCTTTTCCTCGCCCTTCTCCTCCCCTACGGTAACTACCGTAAGCATATCCTCCAAGTCCTCCGCCGTGCCGGAAACCTGACCTCTGAGCCTGTCCACCACAACGTCCTGCTTGAAATATGCCGTTTCCGTATTCTCCGTCATGTAGCCGGCCAGTATGGTCCTCAGGGTCTCTCCCAGCTCACCCCTGTCATCAGAGGCGCACACCGCAGTGCCGTTTACATATACTGCGTACTGTGGATACTCCAGCGCCATGGCGCTAAGCCGCAGCGTCGCCGCCAGCAAAAATGTCATCGCCGTCACCACTGCCCCTGTGAAAAATGAGTTCCGTAGCCTGCCCGTGTTCTTTATAGTCAAATTATCATCTCCTAATTTAATGCCGGTTTTTCCGGTGATACTTTAAAAGTTACAAATCGTATCTCAAAAGTAACAAAGTGGTTACAATGATAACTCATACAAGGTGTCAAAGTCAAGGGTATTAAGTCGAAGTTTTTATGGTATAATCCACAAATTTCAGTATTTCGCCGGATTTTTCACCTTATTTTTTCATAAAATTCCATTATTTATGAAGCAAATTCTGTATTTTTACAGTAATGGTAATATATTTTTCACCGGGGAATAGAATTAATCTGTGAAGAAAAAGACCCTCAGGGTGAAAGGAGCACATAAATGGGATACGATGAAAAATACACAAACAGCGAGACGCCTCACAGCCTTGTAATGGAGGGGAGGAAGCGCCTTAGCATTTCAGGAATAACAGATGTGGAGAGCTTTAATGACGAGGAGATACGAATGAGCAGTTCCCGGTGGGTAATGACCGTAGGGGGAGAGGGGCTGCACATGGAAAAGCTCAGCGTTGACACGGGAGATGTGATAATTACGGGGAGGATAAATCTTATAGAGTATGACGACGGAGCCGGGGCAAGCGTAGGCGGATTTTTCTCGCGGTTTTTCAAGTAAATGGAGCTTAGCATATCTTACCAGCTTTTTCAGCTGCTGCTCCCATTTTTCGGCGGCGTTGCGGCAGGGCTGCTTTACGATATTCTCGGTCCATTCCGAAAGCTGAGCCGCCGGGGGTTTACTAAATCTTTATGGGACGCTTTTTACTGGCTTCTGTGCGCCGTAATGCTTTTCTCCATAGGGCTGTGGGCAGGTCAGGGACGGCTTCGGTTTATGATGTGGGTCCTTGCCGGGCTGGGAGCCGTTGTATATTCCCTTTTGCTGCGCAGGTGTTTTTGTCTTTTTGTGGACTTCATGGCCTCCGGCGTGGGATATATAGTCGGTTCCGCAGCCATGCCGGTAAAAATTTTACAAGGTTACTTGAGAAAATTTCTTCTTTTCTTAAAAAAGGGCTTTTCATTTTTGG
>CALWYM010000053.1 GCA_944385775.1 uncultured Oscillospiraceae bacterium
AGCTTCTCCGAGGCCTGCAAGGCTTTACCAACTACATTCCTTGCCATATTCAAGCAGGGCGGTATCGGAAGCCTTTTCAGTGACCCGGCAAAGCTTCCCCTTGTACTTATAACCATATTCTCCTTCAGCATTTCCGACACCTTTGATACTCTGGGAACCTTTATCGGAACCGGTCGCCGCAGCGGCATATTCAGCGACGAGGACGAGGCCCTTATGGACAGCTCCTCCGGCTTTAAGTCAAAGCTTGACAAGGCCCTTTTTGCTGACGCCACCGCCACCTCCATCGGCGCACTGTTCGGCACCTCCAACACCACCACCTTTGTGGAAAGCGCGTCAGGTATCGGCGTAGGAGGACGTACCGGTCTTACAAGCGTTGTAGTTGCAATCTGCTTTGCGCTTTCAGCGTTCCTTGCCACCTTTGTTTCAGCGGTTCCCTTTGCTGCCACCGCTCCCGCTCTTGTAAGCGTTGGTATTATGATGATTTCCTCCTTTAAGGAAATTGAGTGGAGCAATCTTGACGAGGCTATTCCGGCCTTCTTCGCCGGCATTTTCATGGCTCTTTGTTACAGCATTTCCTACGGTATTGCTGCCGGCTTCGTGTTCTACTGCATCGTTAAAATCTGCAAGGGCAAGGCTAATGAGATTCACCCGATTCTCTGGGCCTGCACCGGTCTCTTTATTTTGAACTTTGTGCTTCTCGCACTGCTCTAATAAGTAATTTAATCCTGGAAATGGCACTGAATGCCCAAATTCAGTGCCATTTTTCGGGAAATTTTTAAAGGAGAAAAGCTCTAATGGAAAAAGAAACACTAAACACCGCCGCCGGCTATCTGCCGGACGAAAGACCTAGCTTCGGCAAGCTGCTGCTTTACGCTATACAGCAGGTGATTGTCATGTTCCCGGCAACGGTTACCGTTGCTCTTGTAACAGGCTTTCAGGTATCAACCACTATTTTTGCCAGCGGTCTTGCAACACTTTTCTTCATACTTATAACAGGTAGGAAGATTCCTCTTTACTACGGTTCCAGCTTCGCATACCTTACCGCCATATCCAGCATGTGCGCTGCTGAGGGCTTTGTTAAGGTGGACGGTATCCTCCCCACCGAGGCTATTCAGTACGCCCAGTTTGGTATAATTCTCTCCGGTTTTGTGTCCATTGCCGCAGGACTTCTTGTCCGTTTCTTTGGAACAAAGTCCGTTGAGACAATCCTCCCCGCGTCCATTACCGGTCCTGTTGCCATGATAATCGGTCTTACCCTTGCGGGTAACGCTCTCAGTGACGCTGTCCCCAACGCGGAGACGGTCACTGCCGAAAGCTCCATGTGGATAGTTGTTGCACTTATAACTCTTATATCCACCATTGTCTATTCAAAGTACCTTAAGGGCTTTTTGGGTCAGCTTCCGCTGCTGCTTGGCGCTCTTACCGGCTGTCTTGCCGCCGCTGTCGCCTATGCCTTCGGCGTAAACCTTTTCAGGGCAATGCCTGCCGCCGCCCTTGAGGCCTCAATCTGGAAGCTTGGGGACGGCTCCTTCTTTGCCATTCCGGCTTTCTCCCTGCCCAAAGTTTCCTGGACTGCCTGCGCTGCGATTATGCCCATAGCCATTGCCACAATCCCCGAATCCACCGCCCATATGTACCAGCTTGACATCTACGTAAACGATGTGGCAAGAAGAAAGGGCGTTAAGAAAAGATATAACCTTGTAGATTTGCTTGACCGAAACCTTATCGGAGACGGTATCTGCGACATGATTTCCGGCGTTGTCGGCGGTCCTGCCGGCACAAACTACGGCGAGAATATAAGCACCATGGCAATTACAAAGGTGTTCTCCACCTCCGTTTTGTCCGTTGCCGCCATTATCGCTATGGTAATAAGCTTCTTTACTCCCCTTATTAAGGTTATTTACGGCATTCCCCTGGCAGTTATAGGCGGACTTGAAATTTACCTCTTCGGCGCCATCGCAGCTCAGGGTATTGCGATTATGATTGAAAAGAAAGTGGATATGTTCTCCAGTAAGAACATTGCCGTTATCGCGTCCATTATGGTCATCGGTATCGGCGGAAACTACGCCTTTGGCGGAAATATCCCCTTCTTTGGTATTCAGGTGCCATGCATTGCCGGCGCAGCAATTTTCGGTATTATTCTGAATCTTATCCTCTCCGTAGGTGAGAAAAAGACCGACGTCCGGTAAATAAATCCCCATTTTCAGCAAACCTTTGTGCCCCCGGAAGCTTTCCGTTTCCGGGGGCACTTTTTTATGTTCCTATTTGACAATAGGGGGCAAAACACTTAAAATATAGAAAGTTATATTGATTTTAAGGTGTGAAGCTTTTTTGTATATAGGAAATTTGGAAATTAAAAATCCCATCGCCCTTGCGCCTATGGCAGGGGTGACGGACCTTGCATTTCGCACGGTCTGCCGGCATTTCGGCGCTGGGGTGACATATACTGAGATGGTCAGCGCAAAGGCTCTGTGCTATAAGGATAAAAAGACAAAGGCCCTTATGAAGCTGGGAGAGGACGAAACTCCTGCCGCGGTTCAGATTTTCGGTTCTGACGAAACTTCCATGGGGGAGGCTGCCGCCATGGTGGAGGAGCTTGCCCACCCGGACTTTATAGACATAAACATGGGCTGTCCCGTGGGAAAGGTTGTTTCCTCCGGGGACGGCTCGGCGCTTATGAAGGACCCGGACAAGGCTCAGCGTATTATTGAATCAGTTGTAAAATCCGTTTCTGTTCCCGTTACGGTAAAATTCCGCAAGGGATTTGACAGCGGCAGTATAAATGCGGTGCCCTTTGCTCTCATGTGCCAGAGCGCCGGCGCGTCAGCCATTACAGTTCACGGTCGCACAAGAGCGCAGATGTATACGGGGAAAGCCGACTGGAGCATAATAAGAGAGGTAAAAAACGCGGTGTCGATTCCTGTTTTCGCCAACGGTGATGTATTCACCGGCGAGGACGCCGCCCATATACTGCGCTTTACAGGCTGCGACGGTGTTATGATTGCCCGGGGAGCCATGGGTGCGCCATGGATTTTCCGCAGCGCGGCCGCCGCAATAAAGGGCGAGAAAATCCCGCCGGAGCCGGACTATTTTGAGCGGGTGAAAATCGCCATACGGCAGTTTGAGCTTGCCGCTCTGGACAGGGGCGAAAAGGTCGCCTGCCTTGAGGCAAGAAAGCACTTTGCGTGGTATATTAAGGGTATGCCCTACGCATCATTTTATAAGGAGCGCATTATGTCCGCCCAGACCCTTGAGGATATGCGCTCTGTGGCAAGGGATATTTGTGACACGCTGAAAGACAGGGAAAGGAGTGGCTGGATTTGACCATTGAGGAAGAAAGCTCCCTGGTGCAGCGTGCCAAGGACGGGGACACCTCCGCCTTTGAGCAGCTTGTCATTGAGCACCAGAAGCTTGTATATAACGTCTCACTGAAGCTTACGGGAAATCCGGAGGACGCTTTGGACGTTTCCCAGGATACATTTATAAAAGCATACAGAAATTTAAGCTCCTTCCGGGGTGACAGCCGCCTGTCTGCCTGGCTTTACAGGCTCTGCTACAACGCAGCCATGGATTTTATCGGGAAAAACAGAAATCCCTCCGTTATTTCCATGACGGCTGACGATGGCAGCGATACCCAGTTCGACATTCCGGATCCCTCCCCTTCTCCCGAGGAGCAGGCTGAAAGGGCCTTTACTGTTGAAGCTGTCCGCTCCGCCATACTGAAGCTGCCGGAAAATCAGCGGCAGATAATTATGATGAGGGAGTTTTCCGGGTTAAGCTACGGCGAAATTGCCTCGGAGCTAGGCGTTGAGGAGGGCACTGTTAAATCAAGGCTAAGCAGGGCAAGACTGGCACTGGCGGAAATTTTAAAGAAAGGTGGAACTTTTTCCGACTGCCCTTAGTCTATTAAGAGGAAAGGAGGTAAGAAGATATGACCCATTGCGATAAGGCTCTTGAGCTTATAAGCTCATATTTGGATGGGGACATTACACCTTCTGACCGGGAATTTCTCATGTCCCACATTGCCTCCTGTCCCAGCTGCGCTGAAATTTTCAATATACTGACAGGGGCGGAAAAGGTCATCTCCCACATGGAGGAGCCTCCCCAGTCCCTTGTTTCCTCCGTTATGGACGAGGTGCGGAAGATTGAGTCAGAAAAAAAGGTCGTTCCCATTAAAAGGCGCAAAAAAGTTTCCCTGAGGTACATGACGCTGGCAGCCTCTGCCGTTTTGGCTCTGTCTCTCGGAATGTATGCGGACCGTATGTTGTCCTCTCAAAATCAGGGTCAGGCAGCATATACCGTTGAAACTGACGAGATTTTGCCTGAGGAAAAAATGGCGAACCCACAGATTTCCGCCTCTCTCTTTGACGCCGATACAGACGGTAACAGCAGTGAAAAATCCCAATCTGACAGCGCTGTTCCTCCCGCGCAAAACAGCATACTGGGCTCCGGCAGCCCAACCGGCGAGAACAGTTTTGAAGCGAGCTTAGCTCAGACCAATCGCTCCGATGAGCTGTCTGCGGTTTACAGCCGGATACTCTATGTGGAGCAGCTCCCTCAGATCCTTGAGACAAGAGAGCCTATGACGGACAGTCTCGGTCGCAGCTACTACCCTGTTTCAGACGATGACCTGACTGCGGTAATGGAATACCTTGACAGCCTGGGTGTGACCTACCGGCTGACTGAAAATTCCTCTGCCGCCTCCGATGAAGCCGCGGTTGTAATCGCGCCGTGAGTTTTTCCCGAAATAATATATACCCCGGGACATTTTTTGTCCCGGGGTATTTCTTTTTTACGGTTTTTTGTGATATACTGACAGTGCTTTCTATTTAAGAAAAAGGAGAAGATTACCATGAAATATATGATAGCTTCCGATATACACGGCTCCGCAAAATACTGTGGAGAAATGCTGGAGGCTTTTGCCCGTGAAAAGGCGGACAAGCTCATTATACTGGGTGACATACTGTACCACGGTCCGAGAAACGACCTGCCGGAGAAATACGCTCCCAAAGAGGTTATCGCCATGCTGAACCCCCTTAAAAATAAGCTTCTCTGCGTCCGTGGAAACTGTGACACCGAGGTTGACCAGATGGTTCTGGACTTTCCGATTATGGCAGAGTACGCCCTTATGGATTTGGGGGATAAAATGCTTTTTATAACCCACGGTCACGTTTTTAATGAGAAAAATCTTCCGCCCATAGACAGCGGGGATATTCTCCTCCACGGTCACACCCATGTGCCCGTGTGTATTCAGGGGCAGGGATACACATATCTCAATCCCGGCTCAGTATCAATTCCCAAGGAAAACAGCTGGCACGGCTACATGACGCTGGAAAACGGTCTTTTCCTGTGGAAAAGCCTTGACGGCGAGGAAAAAATGCGCTGGCAGGCATGACAAAATTTAAGGCAGCCTTTACTGGCTGCCTTTTTTATTCTTTTGTCAGACGGTTTATCTCATCCGCCTCCGGCGGTCTTATGCACCGCAGGATTATGGCAGCGATTGTCTCCACCGGCTCACGGCAGTCCTCCTCGAGCCATTGCTTAATTATCGCCGCCATACCCTCAATGTAGTAGGAAATATAGTATTTCCAATGGCGCTCCGGCAGGGAAAATCTTTTCAGTATGGGCTCGATAATATACTTTTTCATGTTTCCGTACCGCTTCATTGCCTCCATGCCCTCAGGGTTTTTGAAGGACGCCCGGTAAATGGCCTTGTTATCACGTATAAAGTTAAGGTATGGCAGCAGGTACTCTTTTCTTATAAGTATAAGCTCCCTTAAATCGGTAGTGCCGATATTTTCTGCAAAACCCTCCCTGTTTCCAAAATAGGACGAAAACCGTCTGTTCACCATTTCCATCGCCTCTTTTAAAAGGTCGTCCATGGTGTCATAGTGAAGGTAAAAGGTGGACCTGTTGACTCCGGCTTTCTGACAAAGCTCCTTTACGGTAATGTACTCCAGATTCTTTACCTTTAAAAGAGAAATTAGTGCCTCGTCCATTAAAAGGGCAGTATTAAAATATTTACTCTCAGCCTTAGTCACCTCTCACGTCCTCCATTTCCCTTTTTATGTCACTCCGCTCCCTCGCTTATCTCCCTGGCAAGCTGGATAATCTCAAAGGCGTAGCGGCTCTTGCCCGCTTCAAGAAGCTTTTTATATATGGGGTAATTTACCCCCACGCCCACAAAGCCCAAAATCCCGATAATTACTCCTGCCGTAACGGAAAAACCTGTCC
This sequence comes from uncultured Oscillospiraceae bacterium, assembly GCA_944385775.1. GTDB lineage: Bacteria > Bacillota > Clostridia > Oscillospirales > Oscillospiraceae > RUG626. The sequence goes on from CALWYM010000053.1 coordinate 6,235, forward strand.
CGCTGCCGATTGCCCCCATGGAAAGGCACATTCCCGTGCCAAGCACAAGGCTCATTGCCGTACCGAAACTATATGCGAAGATATTCGCCTTGCTCTTTGCCTTTCTGTCAAGCTTTCGGAGAGCCACAACCTTGGAATCGTTTTTCCTTGAGTACTCGTTGGCAATCGCTTCCGCGAAAATTTTGTCTGTGTTCATGCTTTACATCTCCCTTAAAGATTTTCTATGGCTTAATCATAGCCGCATTTTGAGGGAAACGGAACAACACCCATTCTTATTTCTGTCGATTTGAGTAATCTATTATAAAATATCCCTATGCCCTTTTCCCATGTAACCCTATTGAAAACAGGTTGCCTGTATGATAAAATTACAGTTAGTTATATTTTACCAAGGAGGCACATTATGGTTTTTGAAAAAGAGGGAATTGAAAATACCGAAAAAACGGTTGAGATGGCTGTCAAAACCGCGCGGGAGCGTGGAATAAAGGATCTTGTCGTCGCCTCCAGTACCGGGCGCACGGCGGACTGCCTGGAGAAATTTGACCTCACGGGGCTTAATGTTACCATTGTCACAACTGCCTACGGCTACGGCGCGCCGGGTACAAACCGTTTCCCGGAGGAAAAGCGCAGACACTTTCTGGAAAAGGGCTTTAAGGTTATCACTGCCGCCCACGCTCTGACAGGAGTTGAGAGAGCCCTTGGCACACCTGCTTCCGACGCTCCCGGAAACGTGATTGCCGCAACGCTTAAGCTTATCTCCCGCGGTACAAAGGTCTGCGTTGAGATTGGCGCCATGGCCTGCGACGCCGGCGTTATTATGCCCGGCGAGAGTATTGTTGCCGTTGCCGGCACAGGCGGCGGAGCCGATACTGCTATTATAATGCGTCCTGCCAACACTCACAAGCTTTTTGACACAAGGCTGGACGAATTTATCTGCAAGCCCATTGTGGCGCTGAATAACACCAAGGCATAATTTAAAAAAGCTGTGCGGCTTTTTAGCCGCACAGCTTTTAATTTTAAATCAGCAGATTTTATATCCGGCAGGGATACTGTCGTCCAGCATAACAAGGTGAAGCTTTTCCTCGCCGCCCTCCTCCTTTGCGGCGGAAAGAAGCATACCGCAGGAGTCAAGTCCCATCATCTTTCTCGGCGGAAGGTTCGGTATGGCAACAAGTGTCTTGCCCACAAGCTCCTCCGGCTTGTAAAACTGAGCAATGCCGGAAAGGATCTGTCTGGGTGTTCCGCTTCCGTCATTTAGCGTAAAGCGGAGCAGCTTTTTGCTCTTTTTAACAGCCTCGCACTCCAAAACCTTGCACACCCGCATATCGCACTTTGAAAAATCCTCAAAGCTTACATCCGGCAGCACAGGGTCCGACGTAACCTCAGGCTCCCTGGCAGTAAGACTGTTAAGGGTTTCAAGCTCTTTATCCATATCTATTCTCGGGAAGATAACCTCTCCCTTTGTTACGGTTACGTTAAGGGGCATTGCGCCAAAGGTTGCAGCGCTGTCCCAGTCCGTCCTGTCACCCGCTCCGATCTGGGAGAAAATCTTCTCGCAGCTTTCCGGCATAAAGGGCTTTAAAAGCACAGTGCATATTCTGACAGATTCAAGCAGATTGTACATTACCCTTGCAAGACGCTCTCTTTTTTCCGGGTCCTTGCCCAGCTTCCACGGCTCAGTCTCGTCAATGTATTTGTTGGCGCGACCCAGCACCTTAAATATCTCTCCGATAGCATTCTGAAACGCGTAAACATCCATCTGCTTCTGGTAAACGTCTCTGAGACCCTTTGCCATTTCCACAAGCTCGTTGTCAATGGCCTCTTTACCGTCATAGCTCTCCGGCAGGGTGCCGCCAAAATATTTTGCCACCATTGCAACGGTTCTGGAAACAAGGTTACCAAGTGAGTTGGCAAGGTCAATATTTATCCTTGAAATCAGCGCCTCGTTTGAGAAATTACCGTCGGAGCCGAAGGGGAATTCACGGAGCAGGAAAAATCTGAGCGCGTCAACGCCGTATCTCTCAGCGAGAAGATAGGGGTCCACCACGTTGCCCTTGCTCTTACTCATCTTGCCGCCGTCCAGCAGCAGCCAGCCGTGACCGAATACCTTCTTGGGCAGCGGTATTCCCACGCTCATGCACATTGCCGGCCAGATTATGGAGTGGAAACGCACTATTTCCTTACCGATAAAATGGACGTCGGCAGGCCAGTACTTATCAAAGTCGTCATATTCATCGTTCATGTAGCCCAGGGCGGTGACGTAGTTGAAAAGTGCGTCAATCCACACATAAACCACATGACCCGGGTCAAAGTCTACCGGCACGCCCCAGGTAAAGCTTGTTCTGGAAACGCAAAGGTCCTCAAGACCGGGCTTTATAAAGTTATTTATCATCTCATGGACGCGGCTTCTGGGCTGGAGAAAATCTGTATTTTCCAGAAGGTCCCTGATTCTGTCGGCATACTTTGAAAGGCGGAAGAAATAAGCCTCCTCCTCCGCGTCGACAACCTCCCTGCCGCAGTCCGGGCACTTGCCGTCCTTAAGCTGGCTTTCAGTCCAGAATGACTCGCAGGGCTTGCAGTATTTACCCACGTACTTTCCCTTGTATATGTCGCCGTTATCGTACATCTTTCTGAAAATACGCTGGATCGCCGCCACATGGTAGCTGTCTGTGGTGCGGATAAACCTGTCGTTTGATATGTTCATCAGCTTCCACAAATCAAGAACGCCCCTATCCCCCTGGACTATATCGTCCACAAACTGTTTCGGGGTTTTGCCGGCTTCCCTGGCCTTGTCCTCAATTTTCTGTCCATGCTCGTCCGTTCCCGTAAGGAACATAACGTCATAGCCTCTCATACGCATATATCTGGCCATAGCATCGGTGCACACCGTACAGTAGGCGTGTCCGATGTGCAGCTTATCTGATGGATAGTAAATAGGCGTGGTGATATAAAATTTTTCCTTTTTCATTATCAGCCCTCCTTTATTGTGGCAAAAAATGCCCTTCTTTTGATTTTATCACAAAGTCTCCCGCCTTTGCAATAGTTTTCGCCGTCCCGGGGGCAGTATATACACAAAATACGCCGCAGAACATTCTGCGGCGTATAAATTTTGTTCTTTCTTACTTATCGTGTCTGTCACGGACGACGCTGAAAGCCTCATCGGCGATTTCAACAGTCTCCCTGATGTCGTCGTCGGAAAGGGCTGCGTTTATAAAGTGGTTGTGGTGACCTGTAAAGAACACGCCTCTCTGAACGCACTGGGCAATCCATTCCTGATGGAGCATAAAGGTTGGATCGTCAGCCAGTCTCAGATAAAACAGCGAGGGCATACCGGTCACATTAAGAGTATAGCCGTACTTTGCGGCGGCGGCAATAAGCCCGTCCTTGAGCTTTTGTCCCTTTTCGTTTAGGATTCTGGGACAGTCGATTTTTTTCATCTTCTCAATGCAGGCGATACCGGCGGCAAAGGGCACGGCACTCATCCAGTAGCTGCCTGTGTAGCTAAGGCTGGAAACAGTATTTTTAAGGAAATCCCTGCCGCAAAGAGCGGAGACGTTATAGCCGTTGGCAAGAGCTTTGCAGAAGCAGATAAGGTCAGCCTTAAAGCCGAAATAGTGGTCGCTGCCTGCCAGATCCATTCTGAAGCCGGCACGGACATCGTCGATTATAAGCACCGTTCCCGTATCGTCGCAGAGCTTCCTCACCTTCTGCCAGAATCCCTCTGCCGGCATCTGGTTATCCATGAAGTTCCCGTGCATATAGGGCTGGGCGATAATTGCCGCTATCTGGTCTCTGTTTTCCTCAAAAACCCGGCTCAGCTCCTCAAAATTATTCCACTCCACATAGATATTGTTGCACACGTCCTCCTCAATAACACCGGGGTAATCAACCTTCTGGGTCCATGGGGAAACGCCGTGGTAATAGCCCTTGAAAAAGACAATCTTCTTTCTGTGGGTATATGCCCTTGCGGTCATAATTGCGCCGGTGGTGACGTCGTTTCCGTTTTTGGCGAAAAACGCCCAGTCCGCGCTGGCAACAGTGTCAACAAGAAGGTCAGCAAAGTCAATCATAACCGGGTTTGGCAGAGTGGTACAGTCGGAAATCGCCCTCTGCCTTGCGGCAGCCTCGTCCACGTCCGGGTCATTGTAGCCGAGGATATTGGGACCATAGGCACACATATAATCTATAAATTTATTTCCGTCCAAATCCCAGAGATAGGTTCCCTGAGCCTTTGATGAGTAGAGAGGAAACGCCTCTATGGGCACATAGCAGCCCTCTACCGGTCCCTGATGACCGTATATTCCGGACGGGATAACCTTGCAGGCACGCTCAAAGGCAGCTCTGCTCTTAGGATATTCATAAAGCTTTCTCATATCTCATTCTCCTCAAGAAAGATACAGCGCAACTCTGTCAAGTATGCGGTTAATATTGTCCACCTGGAACATCATTCCGCCCACCCGGACCTTGCCGGTGGCCACGGAGACAATGGCGTTTATCTTGCCGTCAAACAGGTCCCTTGCGGTGTGTATATCCTCAAATATCATGTAGCTCATATACTCCGCAGGCTCCTCATGGTGCGGCGTCAGGTGGTGGTCCTTCACCGTTATATAGGCGTAGAACTGGTCCTTTACCCCAATTTTCACGTTTCCGTCCACAGTATTGCCCGCGCTGAAACGACCAATCTTATCATTATTTCCCACCTGGCACAAAGCCTCAACTATAACATAAAACATGACCTTTGTGCTGACCTCAAAAAATCTCTCGTCCTTAAGGGCATCTTCCTCAGGTCTCAGATACGAGGTGAGTATATCGGTGAGCTTCGTAAACTTTTTAAGCAGAAATCCGATTTTTGTAAAGCCCTTTGAGGGTATCGGCGTAACCGTGCCGTTAATAAGACCGTTGAATTTTTTCGGGCTTCCAAAGGGCAGCTTAATATTGCAGCTCTCGCAGCCGGGCACCATTTTGCACTCCCCGTCCTTAAATACAAGGGTAGCCTCCGGTCCGCCCTTTACGGAAAAACCAATGGAAATATCCTCCCCTTTAATAAGGCGCTTTGCCTCGTCATCAAGACGACATAGTTCCCTGAGAGAGCCTAAAACGGCATACAAATTTATATAAGCAAGAGTTCTCTCGTCCATATTATCCTCCTACTGTTGATTTTAGGATAATTATAGCTTTTCCCCCATGAAAAAGCAACAACCCTATCATTAACATTTTGTTAACATTGTTAACCTGACTTCGTCCCCTTGAAAAATACTCCCTTGGGGGTTAAAATAGGATTAAATCCACAAGGAGAGATTAAATTATGGAAAATAATCTTCCGGGCAAGACGCTGCTTGTTGCCGGCGGCGCTCTGCCCTTAAATCAGGGACTTTATTCCCTTGCCGCACAGCTTGGCTACAACTTTTACGAGATTAAGAAAGCCGAGTATAACCGCTCCGTAAAAACAATTCTCGGTATAGGAAAGGTAAAAAAGGTCCTGCCAGACTATGAGGGCGAGGCTCTTTCCGAGCCTTTGCTTATAATTTACGGTCTGGGAAACAGGGAGCTTGACATTCTTCTTGACGCAATGCGCGATTTAAAGCTTACAGTGTCACTGAAGGCTGTCACCACAAAGGTAAACATAAACTGGACACCGAAGCAGTTTTACAACGCCCTGTCAAGGGAGCGCGGAGCACTGAGGGACAGGTAACTTCGGACAAAGCAGAAAAAACAGTAATAAACGAAAAAGGCGTTTCGGAAAATATCCGAAACGCCTTTCTTTTTTAAAATCTCTCAAAGAGCTTTCCTATTTTCTCAAAGCCCGCAAGGTCAGCCTCGTCAAAGCGATACAGCACAGGGCTGTCAATGTCAAGTACGCCAATAAAGTCGCCGTTTTTTCCGTAAAGTGGCACTACTATCTCGGAATTTGACGCGCTGTCACAGGCTATGTGACCGGGGAAAGCGTGAACATCGGGCACAAGCTGGCTTTTTCCCTCTGCCATTGCGGTACCGCAGACGCCCTTGCCCCGGGGAATTCTGGTACAGGCGACCTTGCCCTGAAACGGTCCCAGAATAAGCCCCCCGTTTTTCTCCCGGTAAAATCCTGCCCAGTTTAAGTCCGGCACCATCTCCCATATGGCGGCGGAGACATTTGCCATGGCGCAGATCAAATCGTCCTCACCCTCTAAAATTGAAGCCACGACCTCTGCCGTATTTTCATAAAGCTTCTCTTTTTCCACTGTCCTTCCTCCCTATTTTTGCTTTTCAGCTGAAAATATGGATAACTCCCAAGCTGACTGCCATCATAATAAGCCCTGCCGTGGCAACACCGGCGAAAATAGCCGGCACGGCGTATTTAAGGCGAAGACCGAGAAATGCGGCAATCA
>CALWYM010000054.1 GCA_944385775.1 uncultured Oscillospiraceae bacterium
ACCCCACAAAGCTTATGGCTATCGCCCTGCGCCCCTTTGCAAGCCCTGCCATTGACACCCTTCGCCTTAAAGCCATGCTGAAAACCATGGAAAGTCAGGGAAAATAATTTCCCCAGGGCAAGGAGACTTATAAAAAATTTACAGGAGGTAACTTTTCATGGAGTACACTAAGCTTGGCAATTCAGACCTTACTGTATCGCGGATATGCATGGGCTGTATGGGTTTTGGAGACGCAAAAAACGGACAGCATAGCTGGACCCTGAACGAGGAGGACTCCCGCAAAATTATTAAGCTGGGTCTTGATTTGGGGGTCAACTTTTTTGACACGGCCATTGCGTATCAGAGCGGCACCAGTGAACAGTTTCTTGGTCGTGCCGTAAAGGATTACGCCCTTCGTGAGGACGTGGTAATAGCAACAAAGTTTCTGCCGCGAACCCCGGAGGATATTTCGTCAGGCATTTCCGGTCAGGAGCATATTGAGAGAATGATTGACCAGAGCCTTAAAAATCTGGGCACAGACTATGTGGATCTTTACATTTACCATATGTGGGACTACTCAACGCCTCTTTATGATATTATGGAGGGACTCAATAACGTAGTAAAAGCCGGTAAGGCACGTTATATTGGAATTTCAAACTGCTTTGCCTACCAGCTTGCCAAGGCAAATGACCTTGCCGAAAATGAAGGCTTTGCCAAATTTATATCTGTTCAGGGTCATTATAACCTTATCTTCCGCGAGGAGGAAAGGGAGATGGCAAAGCTTTGCCGTGAGGACAACATTGCCATGACGCCATACAGCGCTCTTGCAGGGGGACGTCTGTCAAAGGCTCCTGGCGAAACCTCAAAAAGGCTTGAGCAGGACAGCTACGCAAAGCTTAAGTATGACGGCTCCGCAGACCAGGACAGCGCCATTATCCGTCGGGTCCTTGAGCTTAGCCGCAGCCGTGGGGTAACTATGACGGAGATTTCACTTGCATGGCTTCTGACGAAGGTTTCCGCTCCGGTTGTCGGAGCTACAAAGCCTCATCATATCGAGGGGGCTGCCCGAGCCGTTGACCTTAAGCTGACTCAGGACGAAATCAATTATCTTGAGGAGCTTTATGTGCCTCACAGTCTTGTGGGGGTAATGGCTCAAAACACTCCCCAGTCTGCCGGTGAAAACCACGTCTGGTCTGTGGGAAACCAGAAAATCGGTGAATAAATTGCAAGGCTGTCTGAAAATTCTCAGACAGCCTTTTTGTTATGAATCTTTATAAATATCTCAGCCGCAAAGCTCCGCCACCGTGTAGTCCAGGACCTTTGAAAGCTCCTCCGGGCTTATCTCTACCTGCCGACCTATTTTCCCGGCACTAAAAATAATGGTCTCATTGTCAAGAATACTTTGGTGGAAAACAGTCTTAAACTGCTTTTTCATTCCTATGGGAGAACAGCCGCCGTGAACATAACCTGTCAGGGGCAAAAGCTCCTTTTGCTTTATCATCTCTATACTCTTTTCCGAAACAGCCTTCGCCGCTTTTTTAAGGTTAAGCTCCTTATCGGAGGGGATTACAAAAACATAGTGGTTTTTACTTGCTCCCACAGTGACGAGAGTTTTAAAAACCTTTTCCGGGTCCTCTCCCATGGAAACAGCAGCCTCTACCCCGCTCAGCGCTCCCTTGGACTCATAGGCATGGGGTGTATAGCTTACCCCCTTTCCGTCAAGTATCCTCATTACATTTGTCTTTTCAGTGGGCTTCATCTTTCCGCCCTCCTTTCTTCACGGAAATTATACCAGATTTTCCACGGATTTTTCAAATGTATATTGTGTTTTTTAAAAGTATGTTATATAATTAACCTATTCTGCCGTTACGGGCTTTGAAGCGCCTTTCTTTACTGTAATTTTGCCACCTGTGTGCTAATATTACAATGGTGTAAAAAGTCGCTACGGCGTAAATTTGGGAGGAAATTTATGGACTTTCTAATTTCTGGAATCGCTGATGTTACGTGGCAGCAGCTACTAATGTTTGTAATCGGCGGGGTACTTATCTATCTTGCGCTGGTAAAGGACTTTGAGCCTGCCCTGCTCATGCCCATGGGCTTCGGCGCCATTTTGGTGAACATTCCATCTTCCGGCGTTATTGACCAGGTAATGAGCGGCAACATTCAGGTACACGGTATTGTTCAGTGGCTTTTTGAGGTGGGAATTGAGGCTTCCGAGGCTATGCCGCTTCTTCTGTTTATCGGAATCGGCGCAATGATTGATTTCGGACCGCTGCTTTCAAACCCCAAAATGCTGCTTTTCGGTGCGGCTGCCCAGTTTGGTATATTCTTCTCCATGGCAGTGGCAGCTCTTCTTGGCTTTGAGCTTAAGGACGCCGCTTCCATTGGAATTATCGGTGCGGCAGACGGTCCTACGGCCATTTTGGTAAGCCAGGTGCTTAAGTCAAATTACATGGGCGCTATTGCCGTGGCTGCATACTCTTATATGGCACTTGTGCCTATAATCCAGCCCATCTGTATTAAGCTTGTCACCACAAAGGCGGAGCGCAGAATCAAAATGCCCTATAACCCGGCTTCTGTTTCCCGTCTTTCAAGAATTCTTTTCCCCATCATTGTTACCATTATCGCAGGTTTTGTCGCCCCAATGAGTATATCCCTTGTGGGCATGCTTATGTTCGGAAACCTTATAAGGGAGTGTGGCAAGCTGGGTAATCTCTCCCAGTCCGCTCAGAATGAGCTTTCAAACATTATCACCTTGCTTCTCGGTATAACCATTTCCTTCAGCATGAGAGCTGAGCAGTTTGTTCGTGTGGAAACACTTCTCATAATGGGTATCGGTCTTGTGGCTTTCTGCTTTGATACCTTTGCAGGCGTCCTCTTCGCAAAGTTCCTTAACCTCTTCTCCAAGACAAAGATTAACCCGATGGTAGGTGCTGCGGGAATCTCCGCATTCCCTATGTCCTCCAGAGTTATTCAGAAGCTTGGTCTTAAGGAGGACCCTACAAACCACCTGCTCATGCACGCTGTGGGCGCAAACGTTGCCGGTCAGATTGGTTCCGTTGTCGCCGGCGGTCTTATCCTGAGCCTTATTGTTAACCTGCTTTAATCGGGAAAGGAGAGTTATACCATGAATCTTGTTTATGCTGTAAATATTGAAGCGCTGGAGGCCTCGTTGGAGCTTATGGGCAAGGGCATGGCCGGTATTTTTACCGTTATGATCCTTCTTATATGCTGTATAAAAGTTCTTATCGCTGTTACTAAAGATAAATAAAAGATTACGTTTGGCAAAATTTAATAACGTTTGCTATAATGAAGCCGTGGGGAGGTTATTTCTGTGGGTAAATCAAAAGAGTTTGTTAAACATTCACTTTTTACCTTCGGAGTTCTCCTTGCCGCCCTTGCGATCTGCCTCGTGCTGGAATATGTTGTAAAGGCTCATTCGCTTATAAGCGACGTATTTATTCTGGGGGTGTTTATCATTGCATTAAACACCCCCGGTTACTATTGGTCCGTAGTAGCTTCCTTTGCCAGCGTTATGATTGTGAACTTTGTCTTTACCTATCCCTACTACGCTTTTGACTTTATAAACCCGGAAAACCTTACCTCAGCTATTATCATGCTTGTGGTTTCCATAATGACGGGCACTCTCACAAGAAGGCTTCGGGAAACTGAGCGTACAAAAGCCGAGATAGAGCGCGTCCGTATGCGTGCGGATCTTCTCCGTGCCGCTTCCCATGATTTGAGAACACCTCTTACTACTATTTACGGTTCAAGCTCCACAATTATTGAAAGCTATGATTCTCTTGACGACAGTCAGAAGCTCAAGCTTCTCAGTGAAATCCGCCAGGATTCGGAGTGGCTTATACGAATGGTTGAAAACCTTCTCAGCGTCACCAGAATAGACGGTGACAATGTGCAGATATCCAAGGTTTCAACCGTGTTGGACGAGCTTTTGGATACATCGCTTATGCTTTTTAAAAAGCGGTACCCAAATCAGCCCGTTAACGTCAGTGTCCCTGACGAGTTTATTACAATTCCTATGGACCCCATGCTGATTCAGCAGGTTATTATGAATATACTTGAAAACGCAGTGCTTCATGCCAAGGGCATGACGGAGCTTAATTTAAAGGTCAGCCTTAACGGAAATCAGGCTCTTTTTGAAATATCCGACAACGGCTGCGGAATCCCGGCTGACAAGCTGCCAAAAATCTTTTCCGGATATGTGGATACTTCCACCTCCGAAAGGCCAACCGACGGCAAGCGAAACAATATGAATATCGGTCTATCCGTCTGCTCTGCCATAATCAGAGCCCACGGCGGAAATATCTGGGCAAGAAACCGAGTCGGCGGCGGAGCGTCATTCTTCTTCACCCTGGAAACGGAGGAAAACGGTGATACATTATGAGTAATAACAAGTATAAAATACTCCTGGTGGAGGACGAAGCCAATATCAGAAGCTTTGTGGAAGCTACTCTGGAGACAAACGGCTACCAGGTGGTTTTAACCGGAAGCTGCACCGGCGGGCTTACTATGTTCTCCTCCCACGCTCCTGACCTTGTGATTTTGGACCTGGGGCTTCCCGACAGGGATGGGCTTGAGTTTATAAAAATAGTGCGTCAGGTCTCCTCCGCCCCTATCCTGGTCCTTTCCGCCAGAACTACAGAAGAGGATAAGGTTTCAGCTTTGGACCTTGGTGCCAACGACTATATTACAAAGCCCTTTGGTACGGCGGAACTTCTTGCTCGCGTCCGAGTCGCTTTACGTAACCGCCGCTTTGACACCGATGAGGACCGGGCTCCCAGAAATGTCTTTATCCTTGACGATCTTAAAATTGACTATCCTAAGCGTCTTGTTACCGTGGGAGAAAAAGAGATCGGTCTTACAAAAACAGAATACAATATTCTCGCTTTTCTGTCTGAACACGCCGGAAAGGTCCTTACCTATTCTGCCATTATAAAAGCCGTCTGGCGTTTTTCAGATTCCGGAAGTGTAAAAAAGCTTCAGGTTAACATGGCAAACATACGTAAAAAGCTTGGCGTCCGCCCCGGTGAGAACAGATACATTTTAAATGAACTTGGCGTGGGTTACAGAATGCTGGACGAATAAATGACTATTGTAAAATTTTTATTTTTCCTCATAAACTGCTTTTGGAAAATGTAAAATTTATAATTTTGTAGCCTTACAGCCGGATTTTACATTTTCTCAACTAAAATTATGCATAAAAAGTATTGCATTTATTCTTGATTTGTATTTATATATAAGGTGTAAGTTCTTTTTAATTGTTATTTATTTTACAAGTTGCTTTTATACAGTAAATAAAGGAGAATACTTAAATGCGCAAAACTAAAATTATCTGCACTATTGGACCGAGCTGCAGCGATGAGGAAACTCTTACAAAAATGTGCCTTGCAGGCATGAACGTCGCGCGGCTTAACTTTTCACACGGAAATCATGCGGAGCACCTGGAGAGAATTAACCTGATTAAAAAAGTTCGTGCCAAGCTTAACCTGCCTATTGCGATTCTTCTTGACACAAAAGGTCCCGAGTACCGTATCGGAACCTTTAAAAATGGTAATATAACTCTTAAAGCTGGAGACAAGTTTACCTTTACCACTGACAAGAATGTGGAGGGAGACAATACTATCGTCTCTGTAAGCTACAGTGAGCTTCATAATGAAATTAACCCGGGCGATACCATTTTACTTAACGACGGTATGATGGGCTTTACCGTGGATGAAATCTCCGGAAAGAACATTATATGTACCGTTAATGGCGACGGCACAGTCTCTGACAGAAAGAGCATGGTCTTCCCGGGCAAAGTATTTAAGCAGGTATTCCTCAGCGAGCAGGACAAGGATGACATTAAGTTCGGCATTGAAAATGACATTGATTTCATTGCATGTTCCTTCGTATCCTGCCGTCAGGACCTTGTTGACGTGAAAAACTACCTTGCAGAGCTGGGTCAGCCTAATGTTGACATTATTGCAAAGATTGAAAACCAGTCCGGAATTGATAACATTGATGAAATTTGCGAAGTCTGTGACGGTATTATGATAGCCAGGGGCGACCTGGGTGTTGAGGTCCCGTACAGCGACCTTCCGGCAATTCAGAAGTCCATTATCACAAAGTGCAGGCTTCTTGGAAAGCGCGCCATTACCGCAACGGAGATGCTTGAGTCTATGATTCAAAATCCACGTCCCACAAGAGCCGAGTCCTCCGACGTGGCAAACGCCGTATATGAAGGAACGAGCGCCATTATGCTCTCCGGCGAAACCGCAGCAGGCAAGCACCCGGTAGCGGCAGTTAAGGCAATGGCCAGAATTGCCGAGCGTACAGAGGCCAGCATTGACTACACTAAAATGTATTATAACTCTGAGTTTAAAATCAAAAATCTTGTAGATGCCATATCCCATTCCGCCTGCTCTATGGCGATTGACATTAAGGCAAAGGCAGTATCAGTCTGCTCTCTTTCCGGAATGACCGCCAGAATGGTTTCCAGATTCCGTCCTCCTGTGGACATCCTGGGCTTTACCACAAACGAGCGTACCTACTATAAGCTGGCAATGAGCTGGGGCGTTACCCCTGTGCTCTGCGAAACATATCAGTCTATTGACGTTATGTTCTACAAGGCAAAGGACGCTACCAAAACTGCCCTTAACCTTCAGCCGGGCGATAGAATTGTTATTACCGGCGGAATGATAAACGGTACCAGCGGTAACACCAACATTATAAAAGTCGAAACAATATAAAAATACTTCTCTTACTTCAGACTTCTCTCTCCCCTTAAACGGGGAGGGAGTTTTTCGTTTAAAAACTGTTTGCCTATGGTGATAATTAAATGTATAATGTAATCAACAATTTATACATCAAGGAGGATAACTCCCATGAAATACGGATTTATTAAGGTGGCTGCCGCCACTCCGTCAATAAAGGTAGCTGACCCGGAATATAACGTCGGGGAAATTATAACTTTATGCCGTGAGGCAAATGAGAAAAAAGTTAAAATTCTCACCTTTCCCGAGCTGTGTATAACGGGATATACCTGCGGTGACCTTTTCCATCAGTCAGCGCTGCTCCGTGGCGCCATGGACGGTTTGTGGCGAATTATCCACGAGACGAAAAAGCTCGATATGCTTATAGCTGTGGGAGTACCTTTCCTATACGGAGGCAAAATATTCAACTGCGCCGCTGTAATATCCCACGGCAAGCTTTTGTCTCTTATTCCGAAAACTTACCTTCCAAGCTATGGGGAGTTTTACGAAAAGCGCTGGTTCTCACCATATAAAGGTGAAAGTCAGGTTATCTCCGTCAGAGACAATTCCGGCAGGGAGCACTACCCGGTTTTCGGTCGCTGTATTATGGAGTCGGAAAGTACTTTCGGTCTATCCGTGGGCGTTGAGCTTTGCGAGGACCTTTGGACAATGGACCCTCCCAGCAGGGTTTTAGCTGAAAACGGTGCCGTTATTATTCTTAATCTCTCGGCCTCAAATGAGCTTATCGGCAAAAGCTCATACCGCAGAGAGCTTGTTAAAACTCAGTCGGCAAGGCTTCTTTCCGGCTATATTTACGCCGGAGCCGGGGACGGAGAGAGCACCACCGACGTAGTCTATTCCGGTCACAGAATGATTGGGGAAAACGGCGTCATTTTAGCGGAGAACCGGTTTGACACCGGTCTCACCATTTCGGAAATCGATGTGGGGCGACTTCTTTTTGAGCGGCGGAGAATTACAAGCGTAGAGCCCTCTGCTAACGCTCTGCCTGTTGTGAGATTCTCCCTTGAGGAGAGCAGTACAACACTTACTCGCCGCTTTTCACCTACGCCCTTTGTGCCTCAGGATAAGGAGAACAGAGAGGAGCGCTGCCGCGAGATTTTGACAATCCAGGCGCTGGGACTTAAAAAGCGTCTTATTCATACGGGAAGCAGGGCAATGGTGGTTGGAGTATCAGGGGGGCTTGATTCCACCCTGGCGCTTTTAGTCTCCGCAAGGGCGGCGGAAATGGCAGGGCTTCCTAGGGAAAGCCTTGTCGCTGTTACCATGCCGTGCTTCGGCACAACGCAGCGGACAAAGTCAAACGCCATACTGCTCGCTGAAAAACTTGGCGCCACCACAAAAACCGTTGATATTACAAAAAGCGTAATGCAGCATTTTTCCGACATCGGTCACGACCCGGAAAATCTCAACGTAGTATATGAGAACTGTCAGGCAAGGGAGCGTACCCAGGTACTTATGGACATTGCCAACGAAGTGGGCGGTCTTGTCATAGGAACAGGTGACCTTAGTGAGCTTGCCCTTGGCTGGGCAACCTATAACGGCGACCATATGAGTATGTACGCCGTAAACTGCGGCGTACCCAAAACCCTTGTGCGGCACCTTGTATCCTACTGCGCCGACACCGCCGGCGACAGCGAACTTTCCTCCGTACTGCTGGATATTCTGGATACTCCCGTATCACCGGAGCTTCTCCCGGCGGTAAACGGCGAGATAAGCCAGCGTACCGAGGACCTGGTGGGTCCTTACGAGCTGCACGATTTTTTCCTTTATTACTTTATGCGCTGGGGTTTCTCTCCGGAGAAAATCCGCTACATGGCTCACTACACCTTTGAGCCGCGGTACGAGGGTGCAGTCATAGATAAATGGCTCAAGGTATTTATCCGCCGGTTCTTTGCCCAGCAGTTTAAAAGGAGCTGTCTGCCCGATGGTCCCAAGGTTGGCTCAGTCAGCCTGTCGCCCAGAGGGGACTGGCGTATGCCCAGCGACGCCTCCGCAAGCCTGTGGCTCTCCCGGCTGGAGGTGGAGTGATGGAAACTATCGCGGCGGTGGCAACGGCAGGCGGCAGAAGCGCTATCGGTATTGTACGCCTCAGCGGAGATAATGCTGTGGAGCTTGCCTCCGATCTTTTTAAGCCCCTTAACGGAAAAGACATGAAAAACGCCCAACCGGGTATGCTTGTGTACGGAAATCTCTACGACAGTCAGAACCGTCCCATTGATATGTGCCTTTGCACCATTTCAAAGGCTCCCCACAGCTACACCGGGGAGGACACGGCGGAATTTCAGTGTCACGGCTCCCCAATGGTGCTAAGCCAGCTTCTATCCTCACTTTTTGAGCTAGGGGCAAGGCAGGCCGAAGCCGGTGAGTTTACAAAGCGGGCCTTTTTAAACGGCAAAATGGACCTTACCGGCGCAGAGGCCGTTATCGACCTTATTGACGCCGAAACTCCTGCCGCAATGCGTAACGC
This sequence comes from uncultured Oscillospiraceae bacterium, assembly GCA_944385775.1. Lineage (GTDB taxonomy): Bacteria > Bacillota > Clostridia > Oscillospirales > Oscillospiraceae > RUG626. Next base: position 9,220 of record CALWYM010000054.1, read on the forward strand.
CAGAGGTCAGCTTGGCGGCGCCATGCTCCGAAGAATTGAGGAAATATACTCACGGCTTACCGACATTGTAAGTCACTTTCAGGCGGAGGTAGACTTTCCTGACGACGACATAGACCCCTTTGAAATTGAGGAATACACCGGCGAGCTCAGAGAACTGGAAAGCTCTCTTAACAGGCTGTACGGCACATACAGCCGGGGCAGATTTATCCGTGACGGTGTTCCCTGCGCTATTCTGGGAAAACCTAACGTGGGAAAATCCTCCCTTTTAAACGCTCTTGCGGGCTATGACCGTGTTATTGTTACCGATATTGCCGGTACAACCAGGGATACAGTAGAGGAAAAATGTATTGTAGGCGGCGTCGCACTGCGCCTTGTGGACACAGCCGGAATACACGAAACAAATGACGCCGTGGAACGTCTCGGCGTGGAGCGGAGCAGAAAAGCCGCGGAACAGGCTGAGCTTTTGCTGGTAGTTACAGATTCCTCCGCTCCCCTTACGGAGGAGGACAGATCCGTGCTCTCCATGGCTCGAAGTCTTAACGTTCCCATGGTACACATACGAAATAAAGCCGATTTGCCCCAGGTGCCCTGCGAGGAAGACGGAATCAGCGTCTCATCAAAAACCGGTCAGGGACTTTCCGAGCTGGAAAAATGGATTTCCGACAATTTCTCCATAAAGGAGGAGCCGGAGGGACAGGTTCTGACAAATCTCCGTCAGGCTGAAAAGGTCCTTCTTGCAAAAAACGCCCTGAGTGAAGCAATCAAGGCGTTAAGCTCCGATATAACCCCGGACGTTGTGCTGACACTGGTGGAGGAAGCTATGGACGCTCTCTCTGAAATTACCGGCGCCAGTATTCACGAGGATATTGTGGATCGGATTTTTCACCGATTCTGCGTAGGTAAATAAAAAATCGCCGGGAGAAAAGTTTCTCCCGGCGTGTTTTATATGTAAAATCAAAGATTTATTCTTCACCGTAAAATTTCCAGTTTTCAACTGTGGAATTTTTAAGCAGGTAATCAAGAATACTTTTTCTCGTAACAATACCGACAAAACAGTCCCTGTCATCTACAACAGGCACAAAATTAGACTGTGCCAGCCGTTCCATAAGCTGGTAAATATCAGCGTCAATGCTGACGGCAGGGTTATAATTGGAGCTTACCAGCTCGGAAATGTACTGGGCGCCTCCCTCGGTCTGGCAGAAATATCTGAGCAAATCTCCGCATCCAATAGTACCGTAATACCTTCCATCGTCACACAGCACAGGTATGGAACTGTACCCGCTGTCCAAAAGCTTGTCAAGCCCCTCAATAACTTTGCTGCCTGCCATAAGATACGATACCTTGATCTTTGGGGTAAGCAGCATGGGCACGTTCATAAGCCAACCTCCTTTCTTATGCTTTTTGGTGATGTCTCACCTTATAGTTTTATATTACCACTTTCTCTTTCCCGTGGTGTGAATTCCATGTTAACAAACTGTGAAAGATATAACGGTGCTTATTTTGTTAAAATGACGATTTTATAAAAAGCTCTTTACCTTGAAAGTAGTGGCGTATATAATTAATCCATACTTTTTTTGGGAGATTTCATTTTATGTCTATGACTAATATTGCTGATTTAGTTACAATAAGACCTGTCAGGCTTGAGGACGCCCGGGAGATTCTCGATATATACGCTCCGTATATTACTGACAGTCTTGTTACCTTTGAAACCGAGGTTCCAACTTTGGAGGAATTTACAAATCGTATTTCGGAAATATCCTCTTTTTTCCCTTATCTGGTAGCAGAGTACGAGGGAAAGGTTGTAGGCTATGCATACGCCCACAGTTTCCGTGAGAGAGCCGCCTACGACTGGTCGGTGGAAACCAGCATTTACGTTCTGCCGGAATATCACCGCTTTTCCATCGGGAGGCACCTTTACGAAAAACTTGAGGCGCTTCTTGTAAAGCAGGGAATTACCTGCGCTATTGCCTGCATTACCTATCCAAACCCGGACAGCATAACTTTCCACGAAAAAGTGGGCTACACCATGTGTGGGAAAATATTAAAATGCGCCTTTAAGCTTGGTCAGTGGTGCGGTATTGTTTTTATGGAGAAAATACTGGCGGACGATATCGACTCTCCAAAAGAGCCTGTCAGCATACATTCTGTCTGAAAGGAAGCACCGAATAAAAATGGTGAAATTTATTTTTTGCATACTTCTTGCAATGAGCATTCTCGTTTCCTGCGGCAAAACCGATTCCCCTGAGGGCAGTGAGGTTGTGGAAAACACTGTGGACAATGAGGAAAGCGAGCAGGAAAATCAGGCTGAAAGCGGTGGAATTTCCTCTGATGAACCGGTGGAAAACGAGGACAGCTCTGCTTCACAGCCCTCATCAGGCGATGAAGAAAATGAAGGACAGTCCTTCAGCTTCTCCGATATAAAGGACTTTGAGTTTTATTTTTCCAGCGGCGTGGGAGCATGGTCCACGGAATTTACCGTAAATGACGACGGCAGCTTTTCCGGCGGGTACCATGACACCAACATGGGAGAAACAGGCGAAGGCTTCCCAAACGGCACAGTGTATACCTGCACCTTTTCCGGAAGCTTTTCTCAGCCGGATAAAATTAACGACTATACCTATTCTGTATCTTTAGAGTCCCTTACCTGGGAAATAGAGGAGGGGCATGAGGAGATTATTGACGGGGTAAAATACATCTACTCCACTCCCTATGGTCTGTATCCCGGAAAGGAATTTTATTTCTACCTTCCCACGGCTCCTTTTGACCAGCTTCCGGAAGATTTTATCAGCTGGGCAAATAACTATGCGTATTCCTCTCCCGACGAAAGACCTGCTGAACTTGGCTATTACGGTCTTTATAACTTAGATGAGAAGGTGGGCTTCTCCGGCTATCCTTCCCCAAACGCGGACCCCCAAGTTCGGATCGACTTTATCGTAAGGCAGACAGAGCTTAGAAGCGACGTACTGGATAAAAAGCTTGACGAATGCACAACCCAGGGAGACATGAACTCCGTATCCTACGAAATATATACCCTGTGGGATGACTGCCTTAACCAGATTTGGAACATTTTTAAGGAAAACCTTGACCCTGACGAGATGGATAAGCTTACCGAGGAGGAGCTTTCATGGATAGAGGAAAAGGAGCAGGCAGTTACAGACGCGTCCTCGGAATTTGAGGGCGGATCCCTTGCGCCCCTTGCCGCTAACAGCAAGGCTGCTGAGCTTACCCGTGAGAGAGTATATTACCTTGGGGAATACATGAAATAAACCTAAATATGCACAAAAAATCCCGATGAAATACTCATCGGGATTTTTATTTTTATCAGATTTCCTTTTCAAACCCTATTATTATTCCGCCCTGCTCAGCGTAGTAGCTGCAAAGACCCCGGTTTTCACATATGCTGACCTTGGCATTGGGAAATTCCCTTAAAATCATGGAGAAAAGCTCGTTTGCCCCATCAAGGTTCAGGGTATGGGATATGGCGACCTTTCCGCCCTTATAGCCCATTTCCTTCATGGAGGACAGTATCTTTTTCATTGCCGAGGGCTGGTTACGGCATTTATGTAAAAGAGCAATGGTGCCCTCCCTTGCTATTCCCAGAACGTTTATGCCCAAAACACCGGCTATCTTGGCAATAGTAGGATTAACCCTTCCGTTATTGCCCAGGTTACGCATGGATTTCAGCAGGAAGAAAAGCTCGTTTCTCTCAAGATATTTCGGTATCTCGGCGCATATTTTGTCGTAATCTGCTCCCTCTGCCAAAAGCTCCCTTATCTTCTCCGCCACAAGCACCATCGTGCCGCCGGTGGACAGCGTATCAACCACGTAAACCCGTCTGTCAGGATACTCCTGCTCATACTGCTCCTTCGCCTGAACCGCAGAAGCATAGCTGCCGGAGAGCTTGCTCGTTATAGTTATTGCAAAAACCCTGTCCGCGTCCCCAAATGCCTCTATCCATTCTCCCACGTTAGGACATGAAGTGCTGGATTTGCCGCTGTATCCCCTTAAATCCGAAACCATTTCTCCTACACTGAGCTCCGGTGTATCCACATACTCCTTCTGGGAAGTGATTATCTTAAGGGGAACCGTAGCAAAGTCCACGCCATCAAACGCAATCATGTTAGCTGAGGAATCGGCAACTATCTTATAGGTCATATACTCACGTTCCTTTGCTTTTAATCATCAGATATAATATATCGGTTTTTAAAAAACTTGTCAAGGGATTTTAAATATTTTTTAATAAGTTTATTGAAATTCTGTCCAAGGTATGATAGTATATCCTCAAAGGGAAAACGGAGGAACCGTACAATGGAAACTTTTGAAATCAGGGAGCGCATTACCCAGTCCATAAAAGGCTTTGCGCTGCCTTCATATAATGAGATACCCCAGGTTGGGCTTTTTTTGGAGCAGACGGTAAAATATATAAACGGCTACCTGGAGGCTGTTCCCGGAATGGCCATTACAGGCAGCATGATAAGTAACTACGTAAAAAAGGGCATAATACCAAGCCCTGTAAAAAAGCAGTATGGTCGTGACCAGATAGCCTATCTGCTTTTTGTTTCAGTTGCTAAAAATGTCCTCAGTCTTGAGGAGATACATATGTTCATAGACATTCAGAAATCAACCTACACCGCGGAAACAGCCTATAATTACTTTGTAACGGAGCTTATGGGATTTATTTCAGCCATACCCTTTACCGACGGTCGACCAAAAGTCCAGTCAAATGACGACACCTTTGAAAAGGTTATGCTGCGAAATACCATAATAGCCATTGTTCACAAGCTTTACCTCGATATGTTTTTTGTTGAGGTTGAGCACGAAAGGAGCAGAAAGGCAGATTAATTTCCTCTTGAAATTTCAGGCAGGATACTATATAATAGTTAGAGTCTGATAATTTGCCGGTGTGATGGAATGGTAGACGTGATGGACTCAAAATCCATTGGTAGCAATACCGTGTCGGTTCGAGTCCGACCACCGGCACCAAATAAGACCGATCATTTTGATACGATAAGTATCTGAATGGTCGGTCTGTTATTTTGCTATTTTTACGATACTATGATATAATCAGTTAGACAACCTTGGATTTGTAGGTGCGTGCAATGAACCTAATAGAATTAACTCACAAGAACGATATTTTACAAACATATGAGATTTACAAACACTGTATGTTTATGCCTACCGAAGAAAAGTTTAATAAGAAAGTAGAACAATTTCTGAAAAATAACTCTGTAAAAATCTTTGCTTGTTTTAGTCACGGAAAGATTGTGGGTGTTATGGCTGTTTCTTTTATTGAACAGAAGAAAGTTGAGATATTAGGAATTGCGGTTGATTTATCTGCTCGTGGCAAAGGCATTGGTTCTTATATGATAAAACAAGTGATAAATAATTATGATTTATTGTCTGTATATGCTGAAACGGATAATGATGCCGTCGGTTTTTATCAGAAGAACAATTTTAGTATTACAGAATTCTCTGAAATATATGACGGTGAAACGGTTATCCGCTACAAATGTGAATTAACCCAATTCCAATAGGTCGAACAGTTAGGAAAATAAGAATTTGGCGGCGAGTCGCCGCTGACAATGCGTTACGAACTGCATTGGTCAAATGGCCGCCTCTGGGTCCGCTCGACCAGTCGCTAGTACCCGCTCAGCGTATGGAATTCGACAACTTAAATTTACTTTTGGGGGGCAGATAACAATGTTAGATAGAACAATACCATTTTATAATACGATATTAAGATGCGTTAGCTACAGGGATAAAAATGCAGTATTGCCCGAAGGGTTTTCCATTGTATCCTATAAAAATGGATATGAAAAATCATGGGCAGAATTAGAGTATTCTGTCGGAGATTTTAATTCTTTGGAAGATGCGGAAAACTATTTTGTGGAAACATATTTACAGAAGCGAGAGTTGCAAAGTAATATTCTGTTTCTTTTGAATTCCGATAACGCTGTCATAGGTTCATGTATTGCTTGGCAGGATAAGCGTGGGGATGACTTTGTTTCTTCATTACACTGGTTGGTTGTAGATGAAAAATATCACGGTATGGGTTTGGGGAGAGCCTTGTGTTGTGCCACCATGAAAATCTTTGAAGAACAAGCGAATTTTCCCGTCTATATCCATACGCAACCATGGAGTTGGAAAGCTATTTTCTTATATCTTTCCTTAGGTTTCAAACTGCAAAAAAGCGATTCCTTCTCACATTATGAAAATGAGTATTATCAAGCAATGGCGGAACTAAAAAAGATTGTTTCAGAAAAACAATTTGAATTATTACAGGAATTCTCCGAGAAATAAACAAATCCTAATTTGAATATCAGTAAATTATGACCTCTCAACAGAGGTTACAGTGTTTTAATAAAATCCTCCAAAAGCCTTGAAAATAAAGGATTTATCGCAATGTGTTCGCCTTATCTCTTTATA
>CALWYM010000055.1 GCA_944385775.1 uncultured Oscillospiraceae bacterium
TGGGAATTGTATCCGGGTCGGGAGGCACCATTGCACCCCAGGCTCAGATAACAAGAAGCGAAATGGCTAAAATAATCTGCACAGCCCTTTATATGGAGGCTTAAACAAAAGCTCTTTTGTGGAAACAAAAAATAAAAAAGTCATAGCAGCCGGTATGTGCCGGCGGCAATGACTAATATAGTTACAAAAAAACAGGCACAGCCAATTTGGCTGTGCCTGTTTTTTGTTTAATCCAGGGCTTATTCCTTAATGGAGTTTCCGGTATAAAGCTGATAGTAGCGTCCCTTCTGGGCAATAAGCTGGTCATGGGTGCCGCGCTCAATTATGCGACCCTGCTCAAGAACCATAATACAGTCGGCGTTTTTAACCGTTGACAGTCTGTGCGCTATTACAAAGCTGGTACGACCCTTCATAAGGGCATCCATACCTTGCTGAACAAGCTTCTCGGTACGTGTATCAATGGAGGAGGTTGCCTCATCCAAAATAAGTACCGGAGGATCGGCAACTGCGGCACGGGCGATAGACAGAAGCTGTCTTTGTCCCTGGGAAAGGCTGGCTCCGCCGCCGGTAAGCATTGTGTTGTATCCGTCAGGCAGACGGCGGATAAAGCTATCAGCGTTGGCAAGCTTTGCGGCCTTTATACATTCTTCATCTGTGGCGTCAAGCCTGCCGTAACGGATATTGTCCATGACAGTTCCTGTAAACAGGTTAGTATCCTGGAGAACCATACCAAGGGAACGACGCAGGTCAGGTTTCTTAATCTTATTAATATTAATACCGTCGTAGCGGATTTTGCCGTCCTGAATATCATAGAAACGGTTAATAAGGTTTGTGATAGTAGTCTTTCCGGCGCCTGTGGAACCGACAAAGGCTATCTTCTGACCTGGGGTAGCGTACATCTTTATGTCATGAAGTACAACCTTATCCTTAGTATAGCCGAAGTCAACACCATCAAAGGTAACTTCACCCATAAGCTTTGTGTATGTCACGGTACCATCAGCACTGTGGGGATGGCGCCATGCCCAGGTATTTGTTTTTTCTTTGACCTCGGTAAGGCTGCCGTCCTCATTTTCCTTGACGTTGACAAGCTCAACATAGCCGTTATCAGTCTCAGGTTCCTCATCCATCATGGTAAACACCCTGTTGGCGCCGGCTGATGCCATTACCATACTGTTAATCTGCTGGCTTATCTGAGTTACAGGACGGGTAAAGCCACGGTTCAAGTTAAGAAATGCAGCAAGTGTGCCAAGGGTAAGGGCACCACCGCTTGAAAGAGCAATAACGCTGCCAACTACTGCGCAGAGAACATAGCTTATGTTACCAAGGTTTGCGTTAACAGGCATTGTAATGTTTGCAATGGAGTTAGCCTTTCTGGCGCTTTGACGAAGCTCCTCGTTAAGTTTTTTGAATTCCTCAAGGCTCTTTTCCTCGTGGCAGAATACCTTAACTACCTTCTGACCCTCCATCATTTCCTCAATGTAACCGTTAACTGTACCGAGGGATTTCTGTTGGCGCACAAAGTAGCGCCCGGAAAGGGAGCTCAGCTTTGAAGTTACAACGAGCATAACACCTATCATAAAAAGCGATACAAGGGTAAGTGGTACGTTCAGCACAATCATGCTGACAAATGTGGATACAAGGGTAATAAACGAGTTTAAAAGCTGAGGAAAGCTCTGGCTTATAAGCTGGCGGAGAGTGTCTATATCGTTAGTGTAGACGCTCATAATGTCGCCGTGGGAGTGGGTATCAAAATATCTGATAGGGAGCTTTTCCATATCGGCAAAAAGCTTTGTACGAAGCCTTGTCATGGTGCCCTGAGTTACGTTGACCATAATTCTGTTATAGGCGTATGAGCAAACAATGCCCACTACCAAAACTGCGGCCAGCCGAATAAGGGCATTAGCCAGAGGTGCGTAATCAGGAATAGCCTCATGGGTCAGAGGCACGATGTAATCATCAATCAGGCTGCGCATAAAAAGGTTCGACACAAGTGTTGTGAGAGCCGAAATGAGTATACATATTGCAACTATTAAACAGTGAATTTTATAATTTTCAAGTACAGCCTGCATAACACGTTTTAAGACCTGCAGCTGTTTTTTATCTCCAAGCTTATTCATTTAATTTCCTCCTTCCTTAAGGCTGGTCAAAGTCTCCGCCACTTTGGGTCTGGACTTCGTATATATCACGGTAAATCTCATTTGTCTTCATAAGGTTCTCATGGGTATCAAATCCGCTGATCCTGCCGCCGTCAAGAACAAGTATACGGTCGGCATTTTCCATACTGGATATACGCTGTGAGATTATGATTTTTGTGGTATCAGGGATTGCTTCCGCGAAGGCACGGCGAATACTTGCCTCAGTAGCCGTATCAACAGCACTGGTGGAGTCATCAAGAATAAGTACTTTCGGTTTTTTCAAAAGAGCACGGGCAATACAGAGCCTCTGGCGCTGACCGCCGGATACGTTTGTGCCGCCCTGCTCAATCCATGTATTATATTTATCGGGGAGACGCTCAATAAATTCGGAAGCGCAGGCCTGATCGCAGGCACGCTTGCATTCCTCAAGTGTTGCGTCCTCTTTACCCCAGCGAAGGTTATCAAGAATAGTTCCAGAGAAAAGCACGTTTTTCTGAAGCACAACTGCGACCTGATTTCTAAGCACCTCAGTATCGTACTCTCTAACGTCCCTGCCACCTACCATTACAGAGCCGCTTGTTACATCGTAAAGCCTGCTTATAAGCGATACAAGAGTAGATTTTCCGCAGCCGGTGCCGCCGATTATTCCGATGGTCTCGCCGGACTTAATGTGAAGGTCAATATTGCTCAGGGCGTTTTCTCCGCTGCCCTTTCTGTATGAGAAGCTTACATTATTAAAGTCGATGCTGCCGTCGGGAACTTCTGTAACAGAGTTTTCAGGGCTTGTAAGGTCGGGCTTTTCACAAAGCACCTCTGTAATTCTCTTTGCACTTGCAAAGCTCATAGACAGCATGACAAAAATCATTGAGAGCATCATAAGGCTCATAAGCATGCTTATAACGTAGCTGAAAAGAGAGGTAAGGTTACCGGTAGTCATGGTGCCGGCAGTGATAAACTGAGCGCCGAACCATGAAATTGTAATAATGCAGCCGTAGACAACAAGCATCATTACAGGGTTATTAAAGGCGAGGATTGACTCTGCTTTAACCGATATGTTATAGATTGCCCTTGCGGCTTTTGTAAACTTCTGCTCCTCGTGATCCTCACGCACATAGGCCTTAACAACCCTGATACCGGAGACATTTTCCTGAATACTGGCGTTAAGGTCATCATACCTCCTGAACATCTGATCGAACAGCGGCATGGCCTTTTTGATAATTGTCATAAGAATAACTCCAAGGAATATAAGAGCCACCAAAAATATAAGACTCAGCCTGAAGTTTATCATAAAGCACATGAGCATACTGGAAAGAAGAGTAAGAGGAGCTCTTACTGCAATTCTCATAAGCATCTGATATGAGTTTTGAATATTGGTAACATCGGTGGTCATTCTCGTCACAAGACCAGCTGTACTGAATTTATCAATATTCGAGAAAGAAAAGGTCTGTACAGCCTCGTACATACCGTCTCTCAGGTTCGCTGCAAATCCCGAGGAAGCGGTAGCTGCATGACGACCGCCCTCTATTCCGAAATACAGGCTCAAAAACGCGAGAACAAGCATAATTCCGCCGTAATAGAGGACCTGACCCATGTCTCCGGCAGAAATACCTTTATCTATTATCGCTGCGGTAACAGAAGGTATAAGAACCTCCATTAACACTTCAAGGGCTGTAAACGTCGGCGTCAAAATAGAATCTTTTTTGTACTGGCGAATATAGCCGGCAAGAGTTTTTATCAAATAAATCATTCCTTTCTGTAAAATAGTATATCTAACAGCATGCTATTAATTATCTGTCTTAAAAGACCTGAGTACTCAAAGACGTCTCAGGCAGGAAGCTTGCAGCTGTCATATATTTTTTGTAACAGCCGAAAAAGCTCGTCTTTTTCGTCAGGCTGGAGGTTACGCAGTAGCCAGCTTTCCCATTGGTCAATGGTAGCTTTTGAATGAGCACAAAGCTCCATGCCTTTTTTCGTGAGCAGAACGTGCTTTATCCGCTTATCACCTTCATCGGTGTATCCCTGAATCAGATCCTTTTTTTCAAGCCTTCCGGCAATTCCGGCTATTGTCGCCTGGGAAGATTTAAGCGCCTTCTCCAGTTCCTTAAGAGTCAGAGATTTATCAGGGGAGCGGTCAAGGGTAACAAGCATTTTCATTTGGGAAAGTGTAATGTCGTTTTCCTGAAGATCACGGTTTACTC
>CALWYM010000056.1 GCA_944385775.1 uncultured Oscillospiraceae bacterium
ATATTGAAAACGGACAGAAAACAGGCTTTTTCCTTGACCAAAAATATAACCGCCGTGCCGCTGCCCGTATTGCGCCGGGGAAACGTGTTCTGGACTGCTTTACCCATACCGGGTCTTTCGGTCTTAACGCGGCTATGGCAGGGGCGGAGCACGTGACAAGCGTTGACATTTCCGCCGAGGCAATTAAAATGGCGGAGGAAAACTGCCGTATAAACGGTCTTACGGGGAAAATGGACTTTGTAAAGGCTGACGTGTTTGACCTTTTAACGGACCTTTCCGCCAAAAAGGATAGAAGCTACGACTACATAATCCTTGACCCGCCGGCATTTACAAAGTCACGGGGCACGGTAAAAAATGCTGCCCGTGGTTACAAGGAGATCAACATGAAGGCCATGACTCTTTTGCCGCGAGGTGGTTACCTTGCCACCTGTTCCTGCTCACACTTTATGACAGATGAGCTTTTTCGTGAAATGCTTTTCAGCGCGGCCGCTGACGCAAAGGTTTCCCTGCGGCAGATTGAGGCAAGACAGCAGGCTCCCGACCACCCAATACTATGGGGGGTGCCGGAGACGGAATATCTGAAATTCTATATTTTCCAGGTTGTGTAAAGAGAGGTTAATACATTTAGATGAATTCTTCCGAGCTTAAGGAAATAAAGAGAAGATTTAAGTACGAAAATGAGAATATTTCCGTTCTTGTAGGCTGTTACGTCAATGAAAACGGCGAAATTATATCACGGTTTCGTCAGGACATAACGAGAATGGGAAACGAGGAGGGAGGCAAGGTTATGAGCGCGTTCCGCCGTATTCTCTCCGGAAAAACCGGAAGCACAGGCTACGACATTGAGTTTTCCACAGACGAAGTCAAAAACGGAGAGTGCCACCGGCTTCTCATGGACCTTCGTGAGACGAGACTTTCAAATGACGATCTTGTGGAGCAGCTTTTTTCAAAGATTGCCCAGGCGCTTCACATTGATTCAAACTACATAATTATGGCCTGCTGTGACAGCTACGACGTTTTTTCCAAGGACAAAAACGACGAGAGTCTGGACAGTACCCAGGTTTTCCGCTATTTTACCGTGGCTGTGTGTCCCGTAAAGCAGCCGTCAAAGCCGTTAATGTACTCACTTTCCCAGGGACGGTTTCAGGATTTTGAGACGGGCTGGCATCTGGCGCCGCCGGAGGCAGGCTTTATGTTTCCGTCATTTGATAACAGGAGCACAAATATATATGCCGCCCGGTATTTTGCCAAAAGACCTGAAAATATCCACGGTGAGCTTATAAACGCTCTTTTTGCCGGTGAGATTCCCCATTCGTCGGTGGAGACCAGGGAGGGCATAAACTCCGCTCTTTCGGAGGCACTTCACGAGGACTGGGACATGGATATGTACTTTGGCATACAGGACAGGCTCACGGAGCTTTATACCCAGCAGACACAGCAGGAGGAGGGCGGGGACAAAGCTTCCGCCGGCGAGCCGACTCTTACAAAGGGGGAGCTTACCCAGGTACTTCGAGACTGCGGCGCCAGCGACGCTCAGACAGAGCTGTTCCAGGAATATTATGAGGACGAGTTCGGCAGCGACGCCATATTTACCGAAAGCATACTTGACAGAAAAAAGCTTAAGGTAGAGACCGACGACATTGTCATTACCCTGCCGCCGGATAAAACTCATCTTGTAAAAACTGAGACCATTGGCGGAGTAAAGTATATAATGATAAGGGCAGACCAGGGAGTTACCATAAACGGCGTTGACGTAGAGATAAAGTGACCCGTTAAAACAGTAACATTTTTTGTTAATATAGCTGAATAACCCGGGAAAAATATCCACAATAAAGGACAAAACGGGAAAAATATGTTGAAAGAAAGAGAAACAGATGATATAATGAAGTGCATATGCAGTTAAATCGCGCTGAAAGGAAGTGTTTGCTATGGGAACGGCTCTTGTGATAATGGCTGCCGGAATGGGCTCAAGATTCGGCGGCGGAACAAAGCAGTTTGAGCCTGTCGGTCCATCAGGCGAAATTATTATGGAGTATTCCATATTTGACGCTATAGAGATTGGGTTTACGAAAATCGTATTTGTTATACGCCATGATATTGAGGAAGCTTTTAAAAGTGTTGTGGGAAGCAGAATTGAGAGGGTTTGCCAAAAGAAGGGCGTTGAGGTGTGCTATGCATTTCAGGAGCTTGACTGTCTGCCGGAGGGTTTTTCAGTGCCGGAGGGGAGAACCAAGCCCTGGGGTACAGGTCAGGCGGTAATTGCCGCAAGTCCCTTTATAAAGGAGTCATTTGTGGTTATAAACGCCGATGATTATTACGGCAAAACTGCATTTTCCCAGCTTCATAAATTTCTAAACGAAAATGATAAGCCTTTTGCCTTTTGTATGCCGGCGTTTGTTTTGAAAAATACTCTTTCCGATAACGGTCCTGTTACGAGGGGCGTTTGCCGGGTATCGGCTGATGGGTATCTTAAGGATATATGCGAGACCCATGATGTTGAGAAAATCACAGAGGGCGGAAGGGTAAAGGCTGTTGCAAATGGCAGGGAGATTGACATAAACAGCCACGTTTCCATGAATATGTGGGGACTGACACCGGAATTTCTGGAGACACTCAAATCGGGCTTTGTGGAGTTTTTGCAGCTTGACGTGGCGGATAATCCAATGAAAAGCGAATATCTGCTGCCTATAATCATCGCGAAATATCTTGCTCAGGGGAAAATCACCGTAAGAGTGCTGGAAACTGAGGATAAGTGGTTTGGTATTACCCACCGTGAGGATAAGGCTACCGTGGAGGAGGGTATAAGAGGTCTTATTGCCAGGGGAGAGTACAGCGAAAACCTATATGATGGTACGGCTTAAAAGTCGAGCTGTGTTTTGACTGCTAAAGGGCAACGAAACTTTATTGAGAAATTAAAATCCCGGACTTATTCAGTCCGGGATTTTTCGTATTCAGTAAAGGGGATATTTATTGCAAAGCTCCGTTACACGACGGCGGACCGAGTCAGCCGTGGCGCTGTGGTCAAAGACCGTATCGGCAATGCAGTCTGCCACTGTTATCATGTCCTCGGCTGTGAAGCCCCGGGTTGTTACGGCGGGAGTGCCAAGCCTAACTCCGCTTGTCACCGTGGGCTTTTCCGGGTCAGAGGGCACGGCGTTTTTGTTAACCGTAATATACACGCTGTCAAGGCGCTTTTCAAGCTGTTTTCCCGTAACCCCCGTACCACGGAGATCCAGCAGCATAAGGTGGTTATCCGTTCCGCCGGAGACAAGGTTAAGCTCCCGCTCCGAAAGACGGTTTGCCAGCGCTCTGGCGTTTTCCACAATCTTCATGCAGTAGTCCTTAAATTCCGGCTTAAGCGCCTCCCCAAAGCAGACAGCTTTTGCTGCGATAACATGCATAAGAGGACCGCCCTGAGTGCCGGGGAACACAGCCTTGTTAATGAGCTTTCCGACTTCAGGGTCCCGTGAGAGAATAAGACCGCCCCGGGGACCTCTGAGGGTTTTGTGGGTTGTTGAGGTTACAACGTCGGCATAGGGCACTGGGTTTTGGTGACAGCCGGCAGCTACAAGTCCTGCTATATGGGCCATATCCACCATGAGCATTGCGCCGCAGCTGTCGCAAATCTGTCTGAATTTTTCAAAGTCAATGGATCTGGGATACGCCGACGCGCCGGCAACTATAAGCCTGGGACGGACCTCCATTGCTTTTTCCATAAGGTAATCGTAATCAATAGTGCCCGTCTTTTGGTCAACTCCGTAGGGCACGAAGTTATAATACTTTCCCGACATATTGACAGGGGAGCCGTGGGTCAGGTGACCGCC
>CALWYM010000057.1 GCA_944385775.1 uncultured Oscillospiraceae bacterium
CAAGAAAGTTAAATTCCATTCTGAGCTTTTCGTAAAGCTCAGGGTTTTCATCCATCACCAGGTTATAGCCCACAAAGTAGGGCAGCGCAACAGACAGAAATATCTCGTCTCCCGGCACCTCATCCTCCGGTGCCGGTACAGGTACGTATCTTCTTATGCCCTCAAGCAAAAAGCCTGCCGAAGCGCCTTTGGCAATAAACTCCATGGCAAGGGGCTTGTACTGCTGGGCGTACTCGCCATAGGGCGTACCAGTGCTGTCAAGCTCCGTTAAAAGAGCCATTGCCGTGGTGAATATGTCCTCTGCCTTCATATCCGTTCCCCCTCAATCACTATTAGTCGGAACCGCCGGCAGGCTCCGTTGTGGAGTATGCCACATATATGCCCTTATTCAGGGTAGTAAGGACAAAGCAGTCGTGAAGGAATCTTCCCTGAACAATAGCGCCGTCAATATCCTTGTCATTTTCGATTATTCTGTAAGTCTCGATTTTCTTAGGCGCGCAGGCGCAGCCCTTTTTGATTATCATGAATACAACGCCTGTTGGCATATAGTCGTCAGGTACGATTCTAACCTGAGCTCCGTCAATAATTCCGCACACGCCGTTAACTATTGCCTGCTGGGCGATGTTGTCAACGCCGGTAACCATCTGGCTGAGCTTGAGCTTGAGCGCCTCGGTCTCTCCCATATAGATTACTCTGTCCTTTTTCGGAACCTTCTCGTTTGACATATCGGCGCCGGCGGAAAAGAGAGTCTGAAGTACGTTTTCCGTTGTGAGGGAAACGCTGTACTTCTTGATTCCCGCACCCTCTGCCAGCTTTGAAAGCCTGTATTTGTCAACGTAGGGTATAAGTACCTCGTCGGTAGTACGCTTCAAAATAGTGCTGGCGGACTTAATCATGAGCTGGGAGGTGTTGTTTCCGGTATCAATGGAGCCGTTAAAACTCTTGTCATCGGTAACAGTCATCTCCTGCATGGTGTCTCCCACCTCGGTAAGGGTACCGAAGCGGCTGCCGCTTGTTTTAGTCTTGTCGTAGCTCTGAAGGGGCAGATTATCAACGGTGTAAACCTGAACCGTGCTTACGCCTGTCCACTTGTAGCGCTGAGAAAAAATTCCCTCCGTGACGCTTTCAATTTTAAAGCGCTCCACCACCTTGTCGCTTGCCTTTTTTGCCAAATTAATTGCCATACAATCTTCCTTTCTGTAATTTTAAGTTTTTCCCCGTCCTACATCTCCGCCTTTGCTGCCAAAATTCCATTTACGATAAGCTCGCTGCCTTACAGCTGCGGAGAATTAATTTTTGGGTGATTACTCAGATTTCGTCCCAGCCGAGATCAAAGGCGTCCTTTTTTACGCCCTCGCCCTGGCTGAGCCTGCTTCCCGTGGTTTTTCCGATGTTCTCCTTGCGGCGGGTCATGGCCTCCATTACCATTCCGGTCCACTGGCTCTGGTAGCGAAGATATGCCTTTTCAAGACTGTCTCCCTTGGCAACCTGTTTCCAGACCTCGTCCGGTATGTTGTCTGCGTTAAGCCTCGGGTGAGCCTTTGCAAACTCCAAAAAGCTGTCCGCAGCCTCTGCCGTCACCTCGATAGCCGGTTCCGGCATTACCGGCGCCGCAATTTCTCCCGGCTCAACATCGGTTCCATCGGTCTCACTTTCCATATCATACATATCTTCCTCTTTTATCTCTTCGCTCTCCCAGCCTTTGTCAAATGCCGGCAAATTCACCTTCTCCTCCATTCTCTGTCACCTCCTTCCCTTTCTTAAGCTCGTTAAGAAGCCCTCGCCTGTCCGGCACATAACCGTCAGGTATGCGCTCCAGATACTGCTCCGTTGTTATTCTGTTCTGAGTTAAAAGATTGTCGAGAGTGCTGAGCGCCGCGATTTCCGAATAGTAGCTGCTGGCTCCCACGTCAATTTTCAGCTCCACAGGCAGATATTTAAGACTCCCAAAGGAGTAGTACTGGTCGTTCTCCTCTACAAACCCATAAAAGGCTCCCATAAAATCAATATAGATTCTGCTGAGCTCCTCAATGGCGTATCTGAGATTCTGCTTTGTAATCTCACTGGGCGTGGCCGCAGCTCTCTGCATTGCCAGAATTGCCGAGGTGTTGTCAGGTCGGCTATCTCCCAGAGCCGTGCTGTTGGCTCCAAGATTTCTGTTTGTCTGGTCAACCGCCATCTCAATAAACTGAGCTATTTGAGGTGAAATCTGTGCCGGATCCATAATTCTTGCAACGCTTGTCATGTCGCCGCCGTTTACGGCAATGGCAGCGCCCACTCTGTTATCCCATTTCTGTATTCTCGTCCTGTCGTATATGACCTTCGGGTAAGCAGTTGTCATAAGGCTCAGAATACTCATCGCCCACGCCTTGTTAATAAATATCTGGTTTGGAATAAGTCCGGTAAGCATAGCCTCGCCGTGATAGCAGTTTTGAACATAGTCCCAGCAAAACCACACTATGGGATAAAGCGTCAGTCCAAGGCACCATTTTTCTCTGATAACGCCTTTTTTCGAAAACTCATAGCCCCATATCTCACCTGTTTTCTCATCACGCCACAGCATAAGAAGCACAGTTACCTTGTCGTCTCTACGGAATTTATCCTCTGTCTCACTGCCCTCATCGTCAGGCAGAATTTCGTCCCAGTCGGAAATTCCGTTTTCCCGGGCTCTTTTACGAACCTCACGGACGCTTTCCCTGCTCTCCACAATAATATAAGGCTGGCTTTGAACTCTTCTGCTGTTGGGATTTCCAAAGTAAACCCTTGTGTTTTCCACAACCTCAGTTCGTATGCTGCCTCTGCCGTTTCTGCCCGGATCCCAGTAAGTAAAAAGGCACCCGTCGCCGCGGACAGCACCATCTCTGGCAAGCTCACGGATAAGCCCGGTGAGATTTTCCCTTTCAAAAATCTTTTCAAGCTCCTTGTTTATAACCTCACCCAGATTCCCGTACCTGTCCTGGAGCAGCTTTGTCCTGAAGGGCTGTACCTTGACGGATATGTTGTCCGAGGTTATGGAGCTTACAACAAAGCTCACGTCTCTTTTCAGAATATTGAATACCGGTGTGGGCAGACCGTTGGCGTTAACACCCTCCCACTGCTTTCCAATAAAGAAATTTTCGTTTGTAGCCACCGTCTCATCAAGACTTATACCGTCGTTAAAACTGCGGCAGTCCTGATACATTCTCCAGCAAACCTCAATGTCCGGATTGTCCTCTCCTAAAAACAGCCCCTCCTTAATTTTTTCCATTGTCCCTCACGCTCCTTTTTGCCTTCTCAAAGTCGTAGCCCATAAGAGCCCTGAACCCTTCGTTCCAGTCTCTCTGCTGCCTTTCCCCTTCCTCATCATCGTCCTTAAACTTTCCTCTCGCTCCCACCCTTGACAAAAATGAGTATATTATGGCCGTCTGCCACACCATGCTCACCCCTGCCAACAGATAAAATAATTCCTGCACTTAGTTTACCTCCTTAAATAAATCATTTCATTTAGCTTTTTTGTTTTTAAAAAAGCAGCCTTAAAAGCTGCGGTACAGCATAAATTCGTCGTAGTTCAGTTCCTGTTCATCATCATAATCATAAAATTCCACCGGTTCCTCACTAATTCTTCTTCTGCTCATGCAATAGTATCTCAAAGCGTCAACGCTGTGGGTAACCTCGTGGGGCATTTTGGCGCAGTCGGAGGGATTTTCCTCATCTGCCTGTATACTCGTTACATCGCTGTAAAATTCCCTGCAGCTACGGAAGATGCAAAGCTCCGGACCGTCCTGACGCGGGCTTAACATGTCTTTCATTATCATGTGTCCCTGGACTCTGTCGCTCACTGCCTTTGTCAGGGGCACGCCGTGCTCTGCGAAAAGCTCTGCCATACTCCTGCCGGAATCCTTCTGTCTCGACCAAATATCCGGCGGCGCAAAGGTGGCTGTTATCTCCTCGTCACCTGTAAGCCGCTTTATAAGCTCCGCCGCCTGCCTGACCACAAGCCCGCTTTTTTTAAGCTCACGATATACATAGCTTCTTCCCTTTTCGTCCACAGCCACCCAGCAGCAGGCCAGCATATCAAGACCGTAGTCAATACTTCTGTACCGCACCCAGTGGGAGGGTATAGCAAAGTCCGCAACGACATGGGTATCACGCCGCACTTCTGAAAAATAGCTGCCGCCCAGCGCGTCCCAGTCGCCATACCTGTAAGCCCTGCGTAGATCCTCCGGCATGGAGGACAACATTTTCAAATACCCCGGGGAATTTTTTAGCAAATACTCGTTGTCCTCAACTGTTGCCGGTATAAAGCTGTAATCCTCTGGACACTCGTTGGCTTCAGGATTATCCGGGTCGAGCCTGAAATCCCTGTCGATAAAAAGCCGTTTTACCCACCGGTGCCCTACGCCGCCCGGGTTACAGGTAAGATACATACGCTTCGGTACACTGCTTGTACCTCTCAGGCAGCCGCCTAAATAGTTAAATGCCCTCTCGGTAAACTGGGTCGCTTCATCAATAAATATCCAGTCAAATTCCTGTCCCTGATACTCAAGCTCGCTTACGGCGCCGTTCCAGTGACCGAACTTAATAGTAGAACCGTTTATAAATTTCAGTACTCTGGTCGTGCCATTGTAGCTTGCCAGATTTTTCGGTATGGAGCGCAGCATGGGCTGAATATGGTTTTCCTCCAGCTCCGGGTATGTGCGCCGCATAATAAGTATCCTTATTCCGGCATAATAAATTGCGCCGCCTATGGCCTTAGTGCGTACAGCCCAGGTCTTTCCGCCGCCCTTTGCTCCGCCGTAGGCAGTGTAGAGGGTCTTGCTGCGAAAAAATTCACGCTGCTTTGGATTGGCCCTCCCCGGGTTCCATATTATCTCTCTGTCCTTTTCCCCCTTTCCTCTCACGAAAACGCCTCCGGTCCCACACCGCTCATGTCAACACGTATCACTACCTCACCGCTCTGCCCCTCAGGCTTGTCGGAAAATCCACCATTGTCAGCCTGCTTCAGATTAAATGTGGAAAAGGTCGCCCACCTCGGGTCGTCAAGCCCCTTTTTTATCCAGAAATACGTGCGGAACTCGTCAAGCTTCTCCGCAGCACGCTCATAGCTCTCCCCCTTTTGCCGAAGCTCGTCAAACTGCTTTTTAGTAATGCCCATTACCTGCCTCATCACAAAGGACGTGGGCGGGTCACCTGAATTGCGGCAGTGCTCAATAAACAGGTCAATCTTCCTTTCATATTCCGCTGCCGAACATCTCACTTAACCACTCCCCTCAAAAATCTTAATAAATTTATATCATATTGCCGCCTTACGGCGCAAGAGGTTTCACAGTGTTTTTTTATTTTTGTGAATTATAGCTAAATTAACTTAGTTTATTTTGTAAATTTACTCCAATAAATACAAAAATCTCCCTCATAACTGAGGGGGAGAATAAAAAGCTGTAACCACAGGTCGGCAGTAAACAAAAGAATACAATATAATATATTGTGTAAAAGCAAACAGGCGGAAATTTTCCGGGGGCAAAAAAATATCGCTGCAAAGGTTTCTTTGCAGCGACGTGGCGCGGAAGGAGGGATTTGAACCCTCGCGCGGCTTCAGACCGCCTACTCCCTTAGCAGGGGAGCCCCTTCGGCCTCTTGGGTACTTCCGCAGGTAAAAAATAATTTTTTAAACTGGCGGAGAGAGTGGGATTCGAACCCACGGACGGTTGCCCGTCGACGGTTTTCAAGACCGTTCCGTTATAACCACTTCGGTATCTCTCCAAGCTGAGCTTAGACATAATACCATTTTTTATTAACCTTGTCAAGGGTCTTATTTAAACTTCTGTTTTCAAAAAAAGGTTTTAATATAGGTAAACAGTCAGGGAAAGCGGAAAAAAGCTCTTGACAGAACGGACTTAAGGTGCTATGATTACCTAGTAAAAACAAAGAAGGAACGGCATTGCCGCGCCCTCACCCAGCCAGACGGGACTGCGCTGTGGTTAACACTAGCTTTTGTTTTGCCACGGTGTGTGGTGATTTTAGTGTGTGCGGGTGCCGTTTCGGTAGCCGCATTTTTATTTTGGAGGTGTTTTACGATCGCTACCAATGCTCATCAGATTAACGAGGAGATTACCGATAAGGAAGTAAGACTTATTGGTGAGGACGGAGCCCAGCTCGGCATTATGAGCGGAGAAGCCGCGTTTGAAATTGCTTCGGATAAGGGCTATGACCTTGTGAAGATCTCTCCCAACGCAGTACCGCCCGTATGCAAAATCATGGACTATGGAAAGTATCGCTTCGAACAGTCAAAGCGTGAAAAGGAGTCTAGGAAAAATCAGCGTATAATAGAGATAAAGGAAATCCGTATGTCTCCCAGCATCGGTGAAAACGATTTTAACGTAAAGCTTCGCAACGGTAAAAAGTTTTTGGCAGATGGTAACCGGCTTAAGGTCACTATACGTTTCCGCGGTCGTGAGCTTGCCCATACCTCCATTGGTGAGGACCTGCTCAATAAATTTTCCGCAGGCTGCGCCGATGTAGCCGTGGTAGATAAGCAGCCCCGTATGGAGGGACGTCATATGTCCGTTACGTTGTCTCCAAAGCCTCAGAAGTAAGCATATAACGGGGATCGATTTCCGTTCCCTGTTTCCAACCAAAAAGCCGCGGTTTTGCGGCTAAATACCACCGGAATTACGGTAATTTATCGGAAGGAGAAAACAAAAGATGCCTAAAATCAAAACCCATAGTGGTGCTAAAAAAAGATTCAGCCTCACTAAGAACGGCAAGGTTAAGCGCGCACACGCTTATAAGAGCCACATTCTCAACAAGAAAACAACCAAGCGCAAGAGAGGTCTCCGCCAGGGTACCTATGCCGATGTCACTAACGAAGCGGCAATCAAGCGTATGATTCTGTATAAATAAGGAGGAGACCGAAACATGGCTAGAATTAAGGGCGCTATGATGACCCGCAAGAGAAGAAATAAGGTACTGAAGCTTGCAAAGGGCTATTGGGGTGCAAAGAGCAAGCACTTCAAGATGGCTAATCAGGCTGTTATGAAGAGCCTTACCTACGCTTATATCGGACGTAAGGCAAAAAAGCGTGATTACAGAAAGCTCTGGATCACCCGTATTTCCGCTGCCTGCAAGGCAAACGGCATGAATTATTCCACTTTTATGCACGGTCTTAAGGTTGCCGGCATTGAGATGAACCGCAAGATGCTCTCTGAGACTGCTATCCACAATCCTGAGGTATTTACCCAGCTTTGCGAGACTGCTAAGGCAGCTCAGTAATCTAAAAACTTACTTCCCCCGACTTTCTAGCCGGGGGAAATTTTTTGCAAAAAATCCGCCGTACATTTTCCTGTACGGCGGATACTCTCTTATTTGCCTTTGTGCCGCTCCTCCATAAGCTCACGGGATTCCTTACCCGTCATATGCTCAATGGTAAATTCCAAAAGGGCAACACTGTCCCTGTATTCACTTATCTCAGCCTCACACTCTTTTTCAAATCCGGGAGAGTACTTGTTGGCAATGCTTCTCAAAATTGAAAGTCTCTGTTTCTCATCGGTAACAAGCCTGATTTTTCCAAAGCATATAACGCTCCTGTACCGTGTGGTAAACCGCTCCGGCACCACGTTGTCCTCGGAAATCACGCAAAAGCTCGCCTTTTCGTTCTGACATATGGCGTCAATTTTGTGACCCTCCGGAGCACTGTGAATATATATCTTATTTCCCGAAAGAACGTAGCTCACAGGTACGGCATATGGGTACCCGCCGTCACCGACAAGGGCCAGAACACCGGAACTGGCTTTTTCCAGTATGCCGTATGCCTCACCTTCCGGCATAAGCTGCCCCTTCCGCCTTAACGGTCTAAACATTATTGCTCCTCCCTGTTTTCAGACAAATAATAATCCCTTATTACACGAATAGGATAATCCCAATAGTAATCGTACATGGTTTTAAGGCTGGAAAAAACCTTAAATTCCTCCTTTGGTTTCTCCCCCTCAGCCTCACGCTCCATTTCCGAAACACTCTTCTGCTTATAAAAATGACCGGCTCTTATATGCTCAATCTCATGGGAAAGCCATTTCCGCCGCGCCTCGTCTCCAAGCGCCTCATTTAGATAAATGTCAAAGGTTCCGTCACTGTTCGGCACCGTAACGCCGTCAACAGAATGGGGCAGAGCCACTGTTCTGACAAAATAGTCAGTTCCCTCTGCTATCACCTGCTTCTAAGCTCCTCAATTATCCTGGCAGCCAGCTCCACATCCTCTTTCTTCGCGTCCTTGGAAACATGGAAAAGTAACCTGCACTCCTCCCTCGTCGCCATCATCTCAAGAAAATCGGTAAGCTCCCTGTCGTCATTTACCATATCGTTTGACTCAAGGGACTCGTACCCGTTAAGAAGATAATCTATAGACACGCCAAAAAATTCAGACAGCTTCTCAAGAGTCACAGACTTTGGCTTCGACCCCTTCTTCCACGCAGTAACGAGGGCATTGCTTATTCCTATCTTCTCAGCCGTAGTTCTGCTGTGTGGCTTCAGTCCTTTGCCTCTGCAAAGCTCGCAATATCTCTCATAAAAAGTCATAGAAAATCCTCCCGTAATTTGGTTTCCATCACTTGACAAGCAAACTATAATGAGCTATAATACATATAAAATCTTAATATGTTTATCTATCACTACTTCATACAAATTAATTGAATATTAACATATTAAGCTGAGAATGTCAAGAAATGTGAGGAGAGATTGCTTTAAAATGTCGCAGGTAAAATTATCCGTCTGCCGAGCTTCACTGGAGGCTCCTGAGAATCTGACTGTCAAAATGGACTCGTCCCGGGTGTGTATCCACTCTTTGTCGTGCTTTACCTGTCCGTTGCCGGACTGTCAGGGCACAGGTATGTATAACGAAATACTTTCCAAAGAGCTTTACCGAACTTTGGTGGACTGCGCTTCGGACAGATACATTAACGACTGACGCGGCGGGAAACTCACTGTCGGCTCAAAAATGAGCTTGCTCCGACTGCTTTCCACCGGAAACGTGAAAACAGGAGATGTCAGATATGACCTCTCCTGTTTTTATATACTTTTTTACCTTCTCCACAATACAACCTGCGAGTAAATATCGGCTGGCATGGCGTCAAGCTGAACATCAAACTTAAGTGACGGTTCCACCTGGCTTGAAGCATTGTGAATTCGCATTGAAAGGGACCAGTCGTTGTCGCAGACTATTTTCACCGTGTTTGACACCCCGGGGGCGAAATCCATACGTACAAACCTTGTAGGCAGCTTAACCACGGGCACCTTCACAGCGGGCTTTTTATCGGGAGCTTCCCTGTTTAATGTTCCGTGTATATTCATGGCTTCCACCCGGACGGTTTTGGTGCTGTCCTCGGAAATTATCTTGTAAAAATCCTGCCGTCCAATAAGATACTGGACCATCTTTCCCGGCACTCCGCTGTTTGTGCTGTCAATATAGCGCAGCTCATCTAAAAATGCCCTTAAAATAGGCATATAATACCGCCCGAACTTATCGGGAAGCTCACTCCAAAGCGGCACCTTGGTACGATTTCTCCAGGCTGTGTCTCTCATATCACGAAGCTCGTTAAATATAGGCACAACGGTATTAAAATAGTCTTTTGAGCAGGGTATTCCCATCCATTCCTCGCCGAAATCAATAGTCGCCGAAAGCCTGCTGTGCTTAACGGCGTTGTGATTGTGCTTGCAGGAAAATCCCATCTGCCAGTTTAAGTCCTTTCTGACGCAAACAATATCGCGTACATCTCCGCCTATTCCTTTTGAATCGGGCTGAAGACCCACGTCCATCATACCGTCACGCCTTAGAAGCATTGGCTCAAGGGGCATGATTATCCCCACCGCGGCGGTCGCCGCAGCCATAAGGCTGTTAAACATACCCTCATCTTTGGCTTTGCGGAAAGACGCAGCACCGATTCTGTACGACTCGTCACGAATAACCCTATGTATAACACCTTCTCTTTCAAGCTGGCTGCACAGTGCGTTAAGACAGGCAAATTCAAAAGCTTTTCCTCTTTCAGAATGTGATATAGCCATTTTTCCCGCTCTCCTTTATATGATTTTTTCCAGATACGGTCTTATATACCCGGCAACAAATTCCGCGAGCTTCACCGGCACGGCGTTTCCGATTTGCTTGTAGATACTGGTAAGGTCGCCGTAAAACTCCATTTCCCGGGGGAAGGTCTGTATTGCCGCCGCCTCACGCCAGCTAAGCCGCCTTGTCTCGCCTCCGCTGCCAAATTCCCATCTGTCCTTATCCACCTTTACCATGTCCGGGGAACCCGGCCACAGAGTAACCTGTTTTGCCATGGCTGGAATGGTGTAGGAAACCTGGTCCCAGTCTCTTTTCCTGTTTCTGGACATATATCTTGACGAATAAGGCGCCATACATACCTCTCCTATTTCCGGCGGTGCCATATTCCCAATAGCCTCGCGAAGATTCATCTTAAACCCGTTGCCCTCAGGCAGCTGAAAATCCTCAATTTTCAGGTCACTGCGAAATCCGACTATTATAACCCGTTCCCTGTCCTGGGGAACGCCGAAATTTTTGGCGTTAAGGAGCCTGTAATATACGTCGTAGCCACACCGGGCAAAATCCTCAATTATGGCATCTATAACCTCTCCGCCGCCCATGGTGAGAAGTCCCTTGACATTTTCTCCGATAAAAGCCAGCGGTCTGTTCTGTTCTACCAGCCTGACATAGTGCTTGTAAAGCGTATTTCTGGAATCGTCAATCTTTCTCGGTCCGCTGAGGCTGAACCCCTGACAGGGAAATCCGCCCAAAATCACATCGGACCGTGGTATGGAGGAATAGTCAACCTTGGAAATATCTCCGCAAACAACCTCTGCTCCGCTCCAGCTCCGATGAGTTTTACAGGCGTCACGGTCAAAATCGTTTGCCCATATGGTTCTGTACCCGGCGTTGTGAAAACCCATATCAAGACCTCCCGCGCCGCAGAACAGACTTACAGCCGTAAATTCTCTCATCAACTTCCTCCAAAGCATATTTCGGCACGAAGCTTTTCCGCACCTATACCATATTAAATCAAAATACGGTTTTTTTCAAGTGGCAGCCTGTTTTGTAAGCTTCGCCGCCTGATTGAGCGTTGCCTGCCCTATATTCCCTCTATCTCTATGTCGGGCAAATCTTTTACACTGAACTCTATAACCCAGCGAATTTTCTCTTTTTGAGCAAAACGCAAGTTGGAGCATGCAGTGCGGACGGTCCCCTCACTGTCGGTTCCACCCAGCATTATAACCGTGGGACCGTCAGCTCCGCCGATTATCCCTATCGCAGCATCGTTGGACGCTTCCGGCACATATCCGTTATTTTCTGCTGCTTTTCTTATGGCACAGTCCCCATCATCATAATCTCTGACCATAAAGTCTCTGTACGAAATCTCCGGAGTCACCACATAGCTCATAACTGTGTAGCACCTTGGATACTCAATATTCTCATTGGACATATATTTCTCCGGTACAGTACAATTTTCATACTTTAAAACAGTAAGCCTGTGACTTTCACCCGTTACAGGATTGGAAAAATCTATTTCAGTCCCCGGATTCGGGGAATCAAATACCTTTTCACGGACAGTTTTCCTGCCCCGCTCCAGGGTAAACTTAATTTTCCCCACCTTCGGCGCTCTTTTTGTGGCGTAGGGAAAGGAAAAACGCCGTATTACCCAGCAGCTGTCCTCGGCAAGCCCGTAGTGCTCCAGAAAAGCTGCGCTTTCCCTGCCGTTTTCCACCGCGTCGCCT
Organism: uncultured Oscillospiraceae bacterium; assembly: GCA_944385775.1. Taxonomy (GTDB): domain Bacteria; phylum Bacillota; class Clostridia; order Oscillospirales; family Oscillospiraceae; genus RUG626. Next base: position 11,752 of record CALWYM010000057.1, read on the forward strand.
ATAAGCTCAGGACATATCCAGTTTATACCGTATCCGTGTTTCGTTCCGAGCTTCTTCCCATTCAGAAATGCCACAGGAGTGAAGCTGACTTCCATGGGATTTTCCTCTGAAATTTCACGGCGCTCCCTTTCGGAGTATGTGTTTTTGTCCTCATTAAGCAGATCCCACCTGTCGATAAACCCTTTGACCTTTTCCCTTGAGATCTCAATCGCAAAATCCGCTACAAGCCCCTTTCCGCACATATATACCGAGAGCAGTATCCATTTTTCATCTCCCCAGACAAAGCTCTTTTTTAGGGGAATCTCCCTGCCGCCCCTTCCCCTTTTGCCGTAAAAGCCTCCGTCATAGGTGACCTTCCAGGGAATATCCTTTTTCGCCGACGGATTCATGTCCTCGTCATAAAAATCCTCGGTAAATTTAATCTTACTATAATCAAATTGACTTTGAAGCGCCTTTATATAACTGTACGGGTCTGAAATTGGCTGGATTCTATACTTTTTTGAAATATCACCCAAAGTTTTGAGAAATCCCTCGTCAGGTGGATTTTCGCTGATGTAATGCTGAAAGCTCTCCGGGGTAAACATATAGCACTGCTGCACGGCGTCCATACTGTTGCAGCTTATCATAAGCCCCAAAAGCTCTCTAAACGAACGGGCAACGGGAAGGACATAGTTTTCCGGCAAATCCATGGGGGAGACAGCAAAAATCATCTCGCCAAACCCGCGGATCATACAGTAATGTATCCCGTCAACCCCTGCCCAGCCTATGATTTTCGCTCCTTTCGGAGTACAGAAATAGGGGATGTTGTCCTCTCTCTGCTCAAGACCCAGTTCTCCCAAATCAAAGCCGTCATTTTTAATTTTGTCAAAAAGCTTCATTATGTTTTTCCTTTCTGTCCGAAAAATCCACCCACAGATCATGCTATCCATTTCAGATTTCTCTCACCGGTGCATTAAACAAATTTTACCTCATTTCGCCGTCCCATTCAACAGTTATTGTGCCGTCTCTGAGGGTAAGAAGCCCCGTATCCACCGTTTCCCCGGTGCTGTTTTCCCTTTTGTTTACATAAAGAAACCCGTCGGTCTCATTTTTCCAAAGTGTAAAGTCATAATTTCCCCTGTCGGAAAGCTCATAGCTTGCTCCGCCGACGTAGTCGTAAATAATTATTCTCTCGTCAATAATGCCGGACCCAAAGGAATAAGTGGCGCAAAGCTCCGGCACTCCGTCGCCGGTAAAATCCTGAAAATACCCGTTCCATATGGGCATACCGGAAAAAAGCTCCAATGTTCCTTTTTCCGTCACAGCCTCCATAATTTCAGGCTGCCAGCGGAAGGTAACTTCCGGAATTTCGGGCAGGGTTATCTCAAGGCTGCTGTCCCGGTCCATCCCCTCCGGTGACTGTGTGTAATCAAACCACTTTAAAGCCGAAGCCGTGCTGTCCGCTATCCTGATTTCGTAAACCTTTGAAACCTTCAGAGTAACCTTCACCATTTCATTTGTGTCATTTTCTGCCCTTACGCCAAGCTTATACCAGCCGTCCTTTTCCGCTGGGAACTTTACGGAAAGCCCGGACGTAAGATATTCCCCCTCGCCCTGGGCTTCTTTACCTGCAGGAACAAGATATATCTCCGTGTCCCCCATGCCCTCAGCGGTACGTACCAAAATCTCACTGTTTTGCGCCTTGAGCTCCTCGTGGGTAAAATATATCCCCTCCGGGCTGTTTGCCGGAATATATATGCTAAGAGAATAGGTTTTTCCTGCCGACGCGGTCATAAAGCACACAGCCATGGCTGCCAAAACAGCTACTGAAACAGCCCCAATCCAAAATCCGGGCTTTTTGTAGTCCAGCACAAACTTTACCCTTTCCCTGACTCCAATCTCGCCGAAGGCAAGGGGGCAAATCCCGGCAGAGCCTTCCCTTGCGGAAAGGGAAAGAATGATCTCACCGTACTGCGCTCTTTCCTCATTTCCCAGACCGCGTATAACCCTTTCATCGCAGGAAAGCTCAATATCACGACACAGCAGTCCAAAAGAAATCCACACAAGCGGGTTAAACCAGTGTACCGCCAGTGCTCCAAAGCCCAGAAGCTTCCACAGATAATCCTTTCCGTCAATATGGCTTCTTTCATGGGCAATAACAAAATCTCTCTGCTTTTCATCCATGCCAAAGGGAAGATAAATTTTTGGTTTTACCACACCTAACACAAAGGGTGAATCCACATTTTCGCTTTCGTAAATGTTTCCGAATAGCAAAACCGCCGTCTCAACACGTTTTCTCAGCCTGCCGTAGCTTACTCCGCCGTATATGACTATTCCGAAGGCTACTGCCGCCCACAGTAAAGCCAGCTTCGGCATAACCTTATTTTCCACGGTACCCGGCTCAGAAAACCCGTCGTCCCCCGTCACCACATAGTAGCCAGTGCCGTCATATATCGGCTGCCCACCGCCTGATATTGCCTCGTCATAATCTAAAGTGCCCTCACTGTGTATAACAGTACTGCCTACATAGTCGTCCAGAACTCCCTGTAAAACACTGCTCCTTCCAATTTCCTCCGGCACAAGGGAAAAACGGCTTTCAAGGGTAAAGGGAATAAGAAGCCTTATAAACACTATCCCCCAAAGCAGTACCCTAAGCCTTCTCGGCGCCGAATTAAAAACTGCCCGGATCAGCAGCACAATCCCTGCCAGCATACTGCCCCAAATGCTCATCTCCAAAATCTTTGTGAACATCACGGTCATTTTCCTTCCCCCTTTCTGATTTTCTCTATCATCTCCGCCACTTCCTCTATCTCCGCCGGAGAAATATCCTTTCGCCTTGTAAATGCAGCAATAAAGGCAGGAAGAGACCCTTCAAATCTTTTCTCAAAAAACTCGGAAAGCTCCTGCGCCTGTACGTCGTCCTTTGAAACAAGAGACGTCACCGTACCGCCGTCGTTTTTTAAAACTCCACGCTCCGAAAGCCTCTTTATAACAGTGTATGTAGTGGTACGCTTCCACCCAAGCCTTTCACGGCACAGCTTCGCAAGCTCCACCGCCGTAACAGGCTCCCGCTCCCACATTATAAGGCAGAAGCGATACTCGCTTTCGTGTATTTTCGGTATTTCCATCTTTCCGTCACTCCTTTGTCTAATCGTGTAGACCAAATATAGTCTACCATAGTAGACAACATCTTGTCAACAAAAATACCCCAAGGGCGGAACATTACGTTCTTTCCCTGCCCCCGTACAGATTTTATAAAATTTAATGTCCCGGAAAGTTCTCCTTTGAAAACTTTCCGGGACATTATAGCATACAGGCACGAATACAAACTTGATATAGCTTTCCTACATAGCCCTTGAAGCCTCTTTTGCCGAGCTCAGAAAAAGCCTTACCGAATCATGCATCTCGGAATCTCTGTTCCAGTAAAGCCCGATTTTGACCGGTTGGCTTTCCTTAAGCTTTTCGCAGTAAATAGGCACCAGCATGGTATTACCTATACAGGCCTTGCTGGGCAAAAATCCACCGGCAACGCCGGTAGCTATAAACCGCTCTATTGTAAACAGCTGAGGGCTTCGCAGGATAATATTTAACGGATACCCTTCATTCAAAAACAGCTTTTCCAGCATTTCAGAAACGGGGAACGTTTTGTCCGGCATAATTACAGGATTTTTTGCGATTTCCTCCATGGTAATGGTATCCTTCCCGGCAATGGGACTTTCCGCGCTTACACAGTACACCATATCAGTTTCGTTAAAAATCATGGTGTCAAACTTTCCCGCCCACCTTGGTTTATTGCCATAATTTGCACCGGTAAGCACAACGTCAAGCTGTTTTCTTTCAAGCTGCCAAAGCAGATTGCTCCCCGAATCCTGGGTAATCCTTACACGGAGGTCAGGGTGTGAATCGAGAAATGAACGGCATATGACGGGCGCGGCATAGTTTCCCACAACGGTTGAAAAACCAAAACGTACATAGTCACGCTCCAGTCTCCCGGAACTTATAAGGCGCTCCATTCTGTCGTATTGCTCCAAAACTGCCGAGATCTCCTCTGACAGCGTTCTTCCCGCATCAGTCAGCGTCAGCCGAGTCCCCTCACGGTGAAACAGCATGACCCCAACCTCCCTTTCCAGCTCCTTCATTGATACGGACAATGTGGGCTGAGAAATAAAAAGCTCCCTTGCGGATTTGGTAAGGTTATTTGTTTTACAGACCGACATAAAGTACTTCATCTGACGCAGTGTCACAGTCTCACCTCAAAATTTATAGTTATAAGTTATATTATAGTTTTAAACTATAATACATGATTTTTTAGTATTTTACAATATTAAATTTGTGAAATAAAATAAATGACGTACCGGTGCAGAAAAACAGAAAAAAGGAGAAATACCCATGAATTTTGGTATTGCCTACGTGCTGGCAGTGTATGCCTTTGTGGTAATTTTGATGTGCAGCAACAAATTTACCATTGCGACCTGTGCAGTCACCTGTGCTACCCTTCTTATGCTGGGCGGCGTGACAAACTTCAGCGAAACCTGGGCAGGACTTACAAACAGCTCCGTCATTATGATGGCATCAATGTTTGTAGTAGCTGCCGGTCTCTCCAAAACAAGTTTACTTAAAAAGCTTTCCAGCAATATTATTAAGCCCGGCTCCAGCGACACTAAAATTATGGCAGGTCTCGCCATTATTATATTTCTTCTCACAAGTTTTACAAACGGTACAAACAGTCTTAACATTATTCTCCCCATTATTTTCACCGTTTGCGCCGCTCAGGACCGTCCGGCAAGCAAATTTATTCAAAATGCCGCCATTCTCTGTCAGGTATGGGCAGGACTTCTGCCTCTCGGAGGAAATGCGGGCAGCTTCAATATGCTAAACCAGATTATTGAAAGCTTCGGCGGCGTAGGAGAATTCAATTACTTTACCCAGATGCTTGCTAAGCTTCCATTGGGCATTGCTGTTATGGCTGCAGTTATCTTTGTAAACCACAGATTTGCTCCTTCCTTTTCCGTTGAGCCTGTTCAGGCTTCCACCGGTCCTGCCAAGGCAAGTACGCTGACCCCCATGCAGGAGAAACTTGCGACCGTAATTTTCGCTGGTACAATTCTGGGTCTTGTAATCTCAAGCGTAACAGGCGCCTTTGATTCCACGCTTCCCTGCCTTATAGGAGCCCTTTTGATGGTTTACTGCGGCATACTCAAGCCCAGAGAGGTTCCCAACAATATGGGTATAAGCGTAATTCTCTGCTCAGTGTGCATGATCCCCATAGGCACGGCTCTTGTCAACACCGGCGGCGATAAGCTTATTGCCGACGCCATAGACACTCTTCTTGGGGGCACACGCAGCTCATTTATCGTTCTCGGCGTATTTTACCTTATATCCGCAGTACTTACACAGATTATGTACAATTCCACCGTACTTAATATTTTCCGTCCCCTTGCCATTATAACGGCCGTAAGCCGCGGCTGGAATCCGACAGCCCTTGTTCTGGCAGTCAGCATAGGCTCCAGCGCAGCAATGCTTACTCCTATGGCCTCCAACGTTACTGCCCTCGGTTTTAACAGCGGAAAATATACCATGAAGCAGTATCTCAAGGGAGGAATCTTCGTATTCTTCGTTGAGTTTATAGCCTTTATGGCTACGGTTCCATTTATGTTCCCGCTTGTATAATAAGGAGGATTATATGAAAATTACCGAAGTTAAAGCAATCAGAGCCAACCGATACTGCTATGCAAAAGTCACAACGGACGAGGGTATCTACGGCATCGGCGAAAGCGGTTCCTTTGGCGCTCTCGACGCGTCTGCCGCACAGATAAATTCCTTTGCTTCCTTCCTTGTAGGCAAGGACCCTCTGGATATTGAGCATCTTTGGCAGGCTATGTTCCGTGGCAGCTACTTCCGCGGCTCCGCCGTAATGGGCGCGATCTCAGCTATTGACGTGGCTCTTTGGGATATTGCTGGAAAGTTCTACAATGTTCCAATATATAAGCTGCTTGGCGGCAAATGCCGCAACAAGGTCCGGGTTTACAGTCATGTTATGGCAAAAACAGATGAGGAGCTTGTGGAGAACTGCAAGAAGCGCAGGGAGCAGGGATACACTGCCGTAGGTCATCTCTCCCCCTTCCTTGATGAACCCATCACCATGCCATACGAGAAAACCCATGTAAAAAATATGGAGGAGTCCATTCGCCGCGTCCACCTTATGCGTGAAGCGGTAGGTGACAATATTGACTTTTGCGTTGAGCTTCACAGAAGAAGCCTTCCCGGCGAGGCGGTAGTCCTTATTAACGAGATTGAGGACGTCCACCCGCTTTTCGTGGAGGACCCGATTCCTCCCGGAAATAATGAAGCCATGGCATATGTTGTTTCCAAGAGCAAAATTCCCATTGCCACTGGAGAGCGTCTCCATACCATATTTGAATTTCAGGATTTGCTTGACAAAAAAGCCACCGACTATACAAGAGTCAGCCTGACAACAGTAGGCGGCATTACCGGTGCGCGGAAAATTGCCGCGCTGGCTGAAACTAAGATGAGCCCGATTATTCCCCATAATCCACTGTCACCTGTATGTACCGCTGCTGAAATGCAGTTCTGCATGAGCATAGATAACCTTCTTATCTGCGAATATCCGGATGCAGAGGGCGGACTTATGAATGACAAGGCGCATAAAAAGTGCGAGCTTGTTACAAATTATCTCAAGCCTGAAAACGGTTATGTAACCGTTGACGATACAAAACCGGGTCTGGGAATTGACCTTGTTCCCGATGTGGAAAAGCAGTTCCCCCCTGTTAAGATGCCTGTAATGTGCAGGCTGAATGGAGACGGCTCCATTCGTGATCAATGATTCCACCCCTTCTTTCTTTACTTTTTTTGCGACCGAACGCCGCTGATGAAAGTCATCAGCGCCGTTCTTAATTTTACGGTGAAAAGTTTTTCCAGTAGGTTACCGGAGGCTTGCTTGCCATAATGCTCTGCTCCATAAAATCTGCCGCGTCCCTCAAAAGCTCGACGTGGGGATGGTCTTTCCTGTACGCAATCATGCTTGTTCTTCGTACCGGTAGCCCTGGGAGGTTAAATACAGCGGAAACAAGATTGCCGTCATCGTCCTGCATATCCTCCATTCTGGCATAGGAACAGGTGCTGAAGCCCAGCCCCTGATTTACAAGCTTGCGTACCAAATAGGCGCTTTCTGCGCTGATAACGCGTCCAGGTCTGATGGAGTACTGATTCATCATAAGCTGATAGTTAATGCTGCTGCCAAGGCTGCTGTGGGGCTCTATAACCGGAAGACCGTTTAACTGCTCCGGTCTTAGCATATATGGTTCATAAAATGTATCCTTAGGATCAATGGAGTCAGGTAAAAGTCCAAAGCTCAGCGGTACCATAAGACATACCTTCTCTACCGTTGCGTAACGCCATTCAACCTCCATACCGTCAACCGGGTCAAACACACCAAATATAAAATCCACCTGCTGCTTTGAAAGCATATCAGGAAGTAATCTCTCCCCTGCGCACTTTACACTGATTCTGAGGTTCGGGTACTTTTCTACAAGCCGCGAAAATATCTCAGGGGATATACGATAAAACCTGCTGTGCCCAGTACCGATTGATATGTGTATATCCCCTGTGCTCATCTCAGAAAGGCGGCGGCGAAGACTCTGCTCCTTGTTGTCAATCTTCAGTTTTTCCTGCAAAAAAATCTGACCTGCGGCAGTTAACGTGATAGGGCTTTTAGAGCGGTCAAAGAGCTTTACTCCGTATTCCTCCTCCAGCCCATTGACAAATCTGGTTAGAGCGGGCTGAGAAATGTAAAGTCTTTTAGCCGCACGGCTTAAATTTTGTTCCTCCGCTATGGCTATGAAATAATCCAGGTGCTCCATTTCTAAATCCACCACCTAAGTTTGTTAAATTTACTTTTATTTTATCACATACAGTCACGCTTGTACAGAATAAATTTGTCAAAAAGCAACAAAATTCCCCTTAAAAAGTCTTTGAATTAGTTAAAAATAGATATAATATTATAACCTTTGTGTTATAGTAGCTTCAGTCTCCGGTGTATATTCTGCCTAAAACTGCTGACAAAGTCTTGTTAAGGTTGCACAAAGTATACCTGTTATATACCAATCAGTGTATGCAGTCATAACATAAACAGCATTTTTCAAATCAATGTAAAAGATATATTATAAAGGCACAGGGAACAACTCAATCAAATGCGCGCAGAGAATTTACGGTTCCTTAGAAAATGAATGTTCAATAGAATTAAAAAAGGAGAAGAAAAATGGGCACATATACTTGGGCAATTATTTCTCTTCTGGGTCTGGTAGCCGTTATCATTATCGCTAACTGGAAAGATATTAATATCGGTCTTGTGGGCTTTGCTATGGCAATGTTTATTGCAACCATTGCAGGGCTTAACCTCAAGGACGTTTATGGCTCTTTCAACACCCAGATATTTTTCAGAATGCTTGGAATGCAGGTGCTTATCGTTATCGCGAGAACAAACGGCACCATGGATATTCTCGGCAATGCGGTAATCCGGCTCACACAAGGCAACCGCATAAAGCTCCTTCCCATCATAATCTATCTTCTGATAGGCGTTGCAAGCTGGTTTAACCTGGGTCTGAGCAGCGTTTTAACACCTCTCGTCTTTGCGCTCTCCGCACAGATGGGCTTCAAGAATCACTTAACTCTGGGCTTTTCCACCATGTTTATGCTGATGAGCTGGGGTGTTTCGCCTTACTCCATGCAGGGACTCAATCTTCAGTCCTATGCCGCAGAACAGGGAATTACATTAAACCTGTGGCACGGCGCGTTTACAATGGTAACTATTGGCTCTGTTATGTTTATTGTCATGTACTTCGTCCTCGGATGGCACAAGATGAAGCCCATTGAACTTCACGCAGACATTTCCGGTGAAAAGAAAAAGCTGAACAGCAAGCAGATATTCACCCTCATCGGCTTTGCCGCGTTTGTCTTTGCAAATCTCGTTCTCGGTGTTGACATGATGGTCACCCCCATCTGCGCCGCCATCGTTGTTTTCTGCCTTGGCTGTGCCGACCCGAAAGCAACCTTCAAGCAAATCCCCTGGAACAGCCTTATTATGATCGGCGGTATGACAATATACGTGGGAATTATAAAGCTTCTGGGCGGCGTTGACCTTATGACAAGCTTCATTGCGGCAGTTGCCAATAAAACTCTCGCTCCCGGAATTATGAACTTCATCTGCGCCTTTATGAGCATATTCTCATCCGGTAACGGCGTTGTTATCCCCACAATGACCGCAACAGTAAGTGAACTCACCGAGGCAATACCCGGTCTTTCAGCCAGCGCTATGTTCTGGGCAGTCACCATGGGCGCCAACGCAACCCCAATGAGCCCCATGAGTACGGTAGGCGCCAACTCATTGGCATATTATTCAGCAGCAAGCAACCCAACAGATGCAGAGTTTAAGAAAGCCTTCAACCGTCAGCTGGGTATGGCAATAATAGCCATGGTCTGGTCTACAATCGCAGGTTTCTTGGGCATGTTCTCCATGTTCACTTAATTATTTCAGTAAAGGAGGATTTTACATATGAAAATAACAAATATTCGTTCCGAAAGCTATCAGTGGCCAAAGCCCGTGGTGGTTACCTCCGGCAGAGGCAAGGGTGGTCACCAGTACCTCTATAACCGCCTGACGTTGGTTTACATCGAGACAGACGAGGGAATCACCGGAATCGGTTCAGGTATGCGCGTAGAATATCTTGATGCCTTTAAGAATATGCTTGTAGGCGAGGACCCCCTTTGTATCGAGAAAATTTACCAGAAGATGACGGACAATAATAACCATCAGCTTAAAAACTGCGTCACAACTATTTCCGCCATAGATATTGCCCT
>CALWYM010000058.1 GCA_944385775.1 uncultured Oscillospiraceae bacterium
ATTCTGGCTGTTGAGGACGCTGATCTTGCCCGGAAGCTTGCCGACGCCAGGAAAGCCGGTACTGAGAAGGTGCTTTCCGCCAACGCCGAGGTCGAGTCAAAGTACGCAGAATAATTTTCCGGAGGATAGTAGATGGGCGGATTTTTTGGAGCGGTATCTCGTAGAAACTGCAATTTTGATGTGTTTTTCGGCACTGACTATCACTCTCACCTGGGTACCAGAAGGGGCGGTATGGCAACCCTTACGGAAAAGAACGGTCTTCAGCGTGAAATTCATAATATTGAAAATACACCTTTCCGCACAAAGTTTGAAAACGACATTGTGGAGCTTGAGGGCAAAAGCTGTATCGGCTGCATAAGCGATAACGATCCACAACCATTGCTTATCCGTTCTCACATGGGTTCTTATGCCATAAGTATGGTAGGGATTATAAAGAATCTGGAAGAGCTTACACATCGTTTTCTTGAACATGAACACGCCCACTTTGAGGTTATGGGCGGCGGTAAGGTAAACGAGGTTGAGCTGCTTGCGATGCTTATAAACCAGCAGAAAACCTTTGAAGATGGAATCAGGTACGCACAGCAGCAGATTGTGGGTACCGCTTCTATTTTGATACTTACCGAAAAGGGTGAGATAATCGCGGCAAGGGATAAGCTCGGAAGACTTCCCGTTATACTTGGTAAGGATAAGGACGGATACTGTGTCAGTTTTGAGTCCTTTGCCTTTGAGAAGATGGGTTACAGCTATGTGAAGGATTTAGGTCCCGGTGAGATTGTGAAAATCACTGCCGATGGGTGGGAAACGCTGGCTGAGCCCGGTGATAAAATGAGAATATGTACGTTTTTGTGGACATATTATGGTTACCCGAATTCCGTTTATGAGGGCTCCAATGTGGAGGTTTCAAGAAACAGAAACGGCGTTATAATGGCCAGAAACGATATGAAAAACGGCGGTATCCCGGATGTGGACTATGTTTGCGGTGTACCTGATTCCGGTACTGCCCATGCGTTGGGCTATTCAAACGAAAGCGGCATTGCCCACGGCAGACCGTTTATAAAGTACACTCCCACCTGGCCAAGGAGCTTTATGCCGCAAAACCAGACGGTGAGAAATCAGGTAGCAAAAATGAAGCTTGTGCCTGTACACCAGCTTATTGAGGGAAAGAAGCTTCTCTTTGTGGACGATTCCATAGTGAGGGGCACCCAACTTCTGGGTACGGTAAACTTCCTTTACAGCCATGGTGCCAGGGAGGTACATATGCGCTCCGCCTGTCCGCCTATTATGTACGGCTGCAAATACCTTAATTTCTCTAGCTCAAAAAGCGAGATGGAGCTTATTGCAAGGCGCACGGTAGACGCGCTTGAGGGTAAGGATGGATTTGATCACCTTGAGGAATACTCTGATGGTTCCACTGAAAGAGGCAAGGCACTAAGACAGCACATTTCCTCATCTATGGGTTTCTCCTCTCTTGAATATCAGACCCTTAAGGGTACTGTGGAAAGCGTGGGCATTGATCCCTGCAAGCTGTGTACCTACTGCTGGAACGGCAGGGAATAAGATTAGAATATACCCAAAATAATACAGAAAAAGGGGCGTTTAAACTGATGGAAAATTCCAAATCAGACAGATATGCGGCTGCCGGTGTTGATATAACTGCCGGTTATAAGGCTGTGGAGCTTATGAAGGCTCATGTTAAGAGAACAACTATTCCAGGCGCCGACACCGCCATCGGTGGCTTTGGAGGAACATTTGTGCCTGATATTTCCGGTATGAAGGAGCCTGTGCTTGTTTCCGGTACCGACGGCGTGGGAACAAAAATCAAGCTGGCGTTTGACCTTGATAAGCATGATACAGTGGGAATTGACTGCGTTGCCATGTGCGTTAACGACATTATATGCTGCGGTGCAAAGCCCCTGTTCTTTTTGGACTATATCGCCTGCGGAAAGAATATCCCGGAGAAGATAGCGGAGATCGTGGGCGGCGTTGCTGAGGGCTGTGTCCAGTCAGGCTGCGCTCTTATCGGCGGAGAGACCGCAGAGCATCCCGGTCTTATGCCTGAGGAGGAATATGATTTGGCCGGATTTGCCGTAGGAATTGTGGACCGGGAAAAGGTCTTTGATAAAAATAACGTTTCCGAGGGTGACGTTATGCTGGCTCTGCCCTCTACCGGCGTTCACTCAAACGGATTTTCACTGGTTAGAAAGATTCTGGCGGACTCAGGCACCTCTCTTATGAATACTTTCCCCGAGCTTTCCGGAAAGACTATTGGTGAGGTACTTCTCACTCCAACCAGAATTTATGTAAAGAGTATCCTTGCTCTTATGGATTCTGTAACCGTCAAGTCCTGTGCTCATATAACGGGCGGCGGTTTTTATGAAAATATTCCGAGAGCACTGCCTGAGGGACTGGGTGCTGTTATTAAAAGAAGCGATGTCCGCGTGCTGCCTATATTTGATGTTCTGGCAAAGCTGGGTAACGTGCCCGAAAGGGAAATGTTTAACGTTTACAATATGGGCGTAGGTATGGTCGTTATCGTATCTGAGAGCGAAAGCGAAAAGGCGCTTGAGATTTTAAGGAATATGGGCGAGGACGCCTATGTTCTTGGTAGAGTAGCAAAAAGCGGGGAGAGCGTTACCATATGCTGAAAGCAAGGATAGCTGTGCTTGTTTCCGGCGGCGGCACAAATCTTCAGGCTCTTATTGACAGCCAGAACCGGGGCGAGCTTAAAAGCGGAGAAATTGTGCTTGTGATTTCCAATGTTAAGGGAGCCTATGCCCTTGAGCGGGCTAAAAATGCAGGAATAGAGAATATGTTTATATCCAAAAAGCGGCTGGGCGGTACCCAGGAGGCTTTCGAGGCTGAGCTTTTGAGGGTTTTGAGGGAGCACGATATTGACCTTATAATCCTTGCCGGGTTTATGAGTATTCTTACAGGTGAATTTACTAAGCTTTATCCCGACAGGATAATAAACGTTCACCCGGCTCTTATCCCGTCTTTCTGCGGAAAGGGGTATTACGGGCTTCACGTTCACGAGGCGGCGCTGAGCTATGGAGTTAAGGTAACGGGAGCTACGGTCCATTTTGTCAACGAGGTTCCTGATGGCGGCAGGATTATTTATCAGAAGGCGGTGGAGGTCCAGGACGGAGACACGCCGGAAATCCTTCAGCGCAGAGTAATGGAGCAGGCGGAGTGGATTTTGCTGCCAAGGGCCGCTGAAAAGGTTTCAAGTGATATAATCAAAGCACAGGAGGGATAAGAAATGGAGAATATAAAAGAAATCCTTTCCGAAAACACATATCCGGGAAGGGGAATTATCGTGGGGATTTCCCCGGACGGAACAAAGTCCACTGTTGCCTATTTTATTATGGGCAGGAGCGTAAATTCACGGAATCGTATTTTTGAAAAGACGGAGGACGGAATCAGGACAAAGGCGTATGACGAGAGTAAGATGGTTGATCCGAGCCTCATTATATATCACCCTGTCCGCAAGGTGGGAGATAAGCTTATCGTCACAAACGGTGACCAGACTGACACTATAAGAGATTTTCTTCTTAAGGGCGGAAGCTTTGAAGAAGCCCTCAGAACAAGGGAGTTTGAGCCGGACGGTCCCAACTGGACGCCGAGAATTTCCGCAGAGATAGAGGCAAACGGAGAATATAAACTCTCAATTTTAAAAAGCTATGACCTTAGCGGTGAGCATTGCCTGCGTCAGACTTATGAGTACCCGAAAATAAATGGCGCAGCCCACTTTATCCACACGTATAAGTGCGACGGAAATCCTATTCCGTCCTTTGCCGGTGAGCCGGAGCTTACCGCCACCGTGGACAGCATGGAGGAATATGTAAATATACTGTGGGAGAGCCTTAATGAGGACAATAAGGTGTCCCTTTATGTAAGATATACAGACCTTGCCACAGGTGAATACGAAGAAAAAATTGTAAATAAGAACGGCAATTAAACAAAGGGGAGAGAAAAATGAAGGAATTTGAACTTAAATATGGCTGCAACCCAAATCAGAAGCCTGCCAAGATTTTTATGAAAAACGGCGGAGAGCTTCCTGTTGAGGTACTTTGCGGCAGACCGGGATACATTAATTTCCTTGACGCGCTTAACAGCTGGCAGCTGGTGCGCGAGATTAAGACTGAGCTTGGCGAAAGTGCCGCAGCAAGTTTTAAGCACGTTTCTCCTGCCGGCGCCGCTACGGGCAGACCTCTTTCCGATGCCCTTAAGAAAGCCTGTTTTGTAAACGATATAAAGGGCCTTGATGATTCACCTATTGCCTGCGCCTATGCCAGGGCGAGGGGAACGGACAGAATGAGCTCTTTTGGTGACTGGATAGCCCTTTCCGATACCTGCGATGCTACCACTGCAAGGATTATAAGGCGTGAGGTTTCCGACGGAATTATTGCTCCGGATTACACTCCGGAGGCTCTTGAAATCCTCAGTCAGAAGAAAAAGGGCGCATACAATATTGTTAAAATTGACAAGGACTATGTGCCTGATCCTGTGGAGACAAAGGAAGTTTTCGGAGTAACCTTCTCACAGGGCAGAAACAATTTTAAGATTGATTTTGACCTTCTAAGCAATATTGTTACCGAGAACAGGGATATTCCGGAAAGCGCGAAACGCGACCTTATAATTTCCCTTATTACTCTTAAATACACCCAGTCAAATTCTGTCTGCTTTGCCGTTGACGGTCAGGCAATCGGAGTGGGCGCCGGTCAGCAGTCCAGGATCCACTGCACACGTCTTGCCGGCGGCAAGGCCGACACATGGCATTTGAGACAGTGCGAAAAGGTTCTGAACCTGCCGTTTAAGAAAGGGCTTTCCAGAGCGGACAGGGATAATGCCATTGACGGGTACATTAATAAAAATGAAGAGGACGTTTGCGCCGACGGTGTATGGCAGAAATATTTCAGCCGTCAGCCGGAGCCCTTTACTGCCGAGGAGCAGAGAGCGTACCTTGATACCATTACAGATGTTGCTCTTGGCTCAGATGCGTTCTTCCCATTCGGGGATAATATCCAGAGAGCTGCAAAGAGCGGCGTAAAATATGTTGCGGAGCCGGGCGGTTCTGTGAGAGATGACAACGTTATTGAAACCTGCAATCAGTACGGCATTGCAATGGCGTTTACCGGCATGAGACTGTTCCATCACTAAGAAAAGCTTTGGTAAGGGTTCACCTATACCTTAAAGGGAGTTATAATAATGACAATAATGGTAGTTGGCGGAGGCGGGCGAGAGCACGCTATTATAAAGGCAATTAAGAAAAATCCGCAGGTAGAAAAAATTTACGCTCTTCCCGGAAACGGAGGCATTGCTGCTGACGCTGAATGTGTGCCGGTTAAAGCTACGGACATCGAGGGGATAGTTAAATTCGCATCGGAAAAAAAGCCGGACTATGCAGTTGTG
>CALWYM010000059.1 GCA_944385775.1 uncultured Oscillospiraceae bacterium
ACCGGAAATACCCTTGAGGACAGCTTTAAAATAATTTGTTCTCTTGTAGAAAAAGCGATAGGAGCGTAATATCGTGGAAGAGATTATTACCGGCGAAAAGGCAGGCTTTTGTTTTGGGGTAAAGAGAGCGGTGAACCTCAGTCAGGAGGCCGCAAAAAGTTATTCTAATGTAAAATGCCTGGGTCCGCTGATTCACAATAACGACGTTGTGAAAAGACTTAGCGATATGGGCATTGAGACTGTGTCCGACATGTCTGAGGTCAATGAGGGTGATACGGTTATTATACGAAGTCATGGCGTAAGCAAAAGCGTGTACGATGCTCTGTCCGAAAAGGGAGTGAATATAGTCGACGCAACCTGTCCTATGGTAAAAAAAGTACATGATTTGGCTGTGCAAAGCTCCGGAAAGGGCAGAACTGTAATTGTTATCGGTGAGCCTCACCACCCTGAGGTGGAGGCCATAACGGGCTGGTGCAATACGTCATTGGTGTTTCAAAATGAACAGGATTTGGAGAATTATATACTAAATCACCCTGAAATTAAAAATACTCCGGTTACAGTAGTGTCGCAGACTACTGCAGAAAGAGAAGTTTTTGAACGAAATGTTAAAATCGTAAAAAAAGAGTGTACAAATTGCGAAATATTTGATACAATATGCAGTGCCACATCTATGCGTCAGAAAGAGGCTTCGGCTCTTGCGGAGAAGTGTGATGCTATGGTTGTTATAGGCGGTAAGCATAGCGCCAACAGCCGTAACCTTGCTGATATCTGCAGCAAGAAATGCCCGTGCGTAATATTTATTGAGAACGCAGCGGAGCTTAATCTTGATGACTTGGCTGGTAAAAATATTATCGGAGTTACAGCTGGGGCGTCGACGCCTGAGTGGATAATTAAGGAGGTCAACAGTAAGATGAGTGACGAGATTAAAACCGTTAATCCGGAAGAAAACAAAGAAGCAGAAAATCAGGAGACTGAGGCTTCGTTCGAGGAAATGCTTGAACGTTCTATCAAAACTTTACATACAGGAGAGAAGGTTTCGGGCACTGTCGCATCGATTACACCCACAGAAATATCTGTAGATCTCGGCACGAAGCAGTCCGGTTATATACCGATTCACGAGCTTACTGACGAGCCTGGTGTAAATATTAACGATATTGTTAAGGTCGGCGATGAGATTGAGGCATATGTAATGAGAGTTAACGATGTTGAGGGCACCGTTATGCTTTCAAAGAAGCGTCTTGATTCCGTTAAAGCATGGGACGACATTGTTGCTGCCAGAAACGACAAAAATCCTGTTGAGGGTACTGTTGTTGAGGAGAACAAGGGCGGCGTTGTTGTTAACGTTAAGGGTATTCGCGTATTTGTTCCCGCAAGCCAGTCCGGTCTTCCAAAGGACGCTCCCATGAGCGAGCTTCTTAAGAAGAAAGTTAAGCTTCGCATTACTGAGGTTAATCAGCCGCGCAAGCGTGTTGTGGGCTCTATCCGCGCAGTTGCCTATGAGGAGCGCCGCGCCCGCGCTGAGGCCTGCTGGAATGAGATTGAGGTAGGTAAGCATTATAAGGGTATCGTTAAGTCTCTTACCTCATATGGAGCGTTTGTTGATATTGGTGGTGTAGATGGAATGGTTCACGTATCTGAGCTTTCCTGGGGTCGTATCCGTCAGCCCTCTGATGTAGTTTCAGTCGGTGACGAAATTGATGTTTACGTCATTTCCTTTGATAGGGAGACTAAGAAGATTTCCCTTGGTCATAAGGATCCTAATGAGAATCCGTGGGTCAAGTTTACTAGCAAGTACTCTGAGGGTGATGTTGCTGATGTTAAGATTGTGAAGCTTGTTACCTTTGGCGCATTTGCTGAGATTATTCCAGGCGTAGATGGTCTTATCCATATTTCACAGATTGCCGATCGCCGCATTGGTAAGCCTGAGGACGTTCTTTCCGAGGGACAGGTTGTCAGTGCCAAGATCGTTGGTATTGATAATGAGAAGCAGAAGGTTTCTCTTTCTATCAGAGCATTGACCGCTCCTGCTGAGCCTGTGGTAAAGGAGAAAACTGAGGAGGGTCCCGCTGTTGTATATGATACAGATAACCCGCCTGAGACTACCGGTGAGGACGCTGAATAATTAGCTAAGTTTAATATTTTTGGTTTAAAGGCACCTGATTCCTTGCTGGAGTCAGGTGCTTTTTGCGTATTGTTATCTGGTTTATATTGGTTTTTTAATGGAATTATTGCATTTTATCTTGAATATAGTATATAATTAAGTAGATTATCCAGGGGAGGCGAAGAAGTTGAAGCTTATCGGAAACATTTTGAATTTTGCTAAAAAAAATGTGCCAAGACCTTTTTGCTCGGCTGTAATTGCGGCGGCAGGGTCTTCACGGCGCATGGGGGGAGAAGATAAGATTTTCTCAGATCAGGGTGGCGTTCCGGTTTTGGCAAGGACTCTTAAAAAAAAAAAAAAAGCAAGCTGTATCCATGAAATAGTTGTTGTTACGAAAGAGGAAAGCATTGTGGCGGTAGCCGACATATGTGCTAAATATGATATAACAAAAGCAACTAAGGTCGTTTGCGGCGGAAAGGAACGAATTGATTCCGTAATGATTGGAGTTAATGAGGTTTCGCCTAATGCTGACCTTATTGCTGTTGCCGACGGGGCCAGACCATTAGTGACTGAGGAAATAATATCGGAAGCGGTAAATGAAGCCAGCAAAAGCAAAGCGGCTGCTCCTGCCGTCCCGGTAAATGATACAATTAAGGTCGCTGTTAATGGAAATGTTGAACGAACTCTTGACAGGTCTAAGCTTTTTGCCGTACAGACACCGCAAGTTTTCGACAGCGCACTTTTAAAGGGAGCGCTTGTAAAGGCAAAGGCAAGCGGCACTATTGTAACAGATGACTGCTCAGCTGTGGAAGCTATGGGAGTTACGGTAAGGCTCACTAAAGGTTCATTTGAAAATCTTAAGATTACAACTGTTTCAGATCTGGCTGTTGCTGAGGCTATATTGCAAAGGAGAGAGGGAAAATGAGAATAGGTCACGGATATGACGTACACCGGCTTGTACCGGGCAGAGACCTTATTTTATGCGGTGTGAAAATACCTTATGAGTTGGGACTGGACGGTCATTCCGATGCTGACGTTGCGATCCATGCGTTGATGGACGCGCTTTTGGGTGCGGCAGCCCTTGGAGATATTGGAAGGCATTTCCCTGATAACGATGACAGGTACAGAGGAATTGACAGCATGAAATTGCTCGATCGCGTGATGGAGCTTTTAGAAAACAAGGGCTTTGCTGTGTCGAACGCGGATGTAACAATTATTGCCCAAAGACCAAAACTTTCACCTTACATAGAAATTATGGGCAACAGACTGGCTGAGGGAATGAAGATTAAAGCCGACCAGGTGAATGTTAAAGCCACCACAGAGGAAGGTCTTGGGTTTACAGGCGAAGGTAAGGGCGTTGCCGCCCATGCTGTGGTTTTAATTGAAACCAGATAGTACATAAATATATTTGTATAGAAAAACATTAAGCTTTCTCCCGGCATAATATGGTCTAGCCGTCTTCTAACAGCGGTATTGACCATGTCGGGAGGAATTTTATGTCTGATTATGTAATAGTCTGCCGGTCACTGACATATGCTCAAAGAGGAGTTAGAGTGCTGACAATGGCAGGTTTTTCAGGGAATATTAGAAGAACACCCAGCGAGATTGCAAAAGAGGGCTGCAGTTACTCTATTTTTTTGAGAAAAGCGGATATAGGTTATGCGGTATATCTGCTGCGCCGCAGTGGTATTGAACCGAGGAAAGTTTATAAATATTCCAATGGAGGCAGTCTGGAGGAAGTGACTCTATGATCTACCTAGACAACGGGGCAACTACCCTCAAAAAGCCGAAGGAGGTATACAGGAACCTTGGTGAGGGAGCAAAAATCCTTGGAAGTCCCGGGAGAGGGGGGCACCGGTATGCAATGCTGGCAGGAGAGGTGTGCTACCAATGCAGGGAGGAAGCCTCAAAACTTTTTAATTTGCCGCAGCCGGAAAATGTTATATTTACATTTAATGCTACCCATGGGCTTAATATCGCAATTTTCAGCCTTGTTCAGCCGGGGATGAGAGTTGCAGTCACGGGATATGAGCATAATTCTGTTATAAGACCACTAAAAGCGATTGGCGCTGATGTCAGAGTTGTTAATTCAGAGCTTTTTAACAGAGATGAAATTTTAAGGGCATTTAAAAGAGAAATAGACAGAGGCATAGACTGCGCTGTAATTACACACGTTTCAAATGCTTTTGGATTTATAATACCCGTTTACGAAATTGGGAAAATGCTCCAAAGCAGGAAAATTCCATTTATAGTGGACGCCTCTCAGTCTGCGGGCTGTCTTGAGGTGAATTTCACAAAGCTTGGCGCTGATTTTGTGGCAATGCCGGGACATAAGGGGCTCTACGGTCCCCAGGGTACAGGTCTGCTTCTGGTGAAAAATAAGGCGAAACCATTTATGTACGGCGGGAGCGGAAGCCAGTCGGCGCTTGTCACAATGCCTGATGTATTGCCAGATATGCTGGAGGCAGGCACCCATAATATGCCCGGAATTTATGGACTTTTAGAGGGAATCAAGTTTGTAAGGAAGACGGGAGTCAATAAAATATTTGAGCACGAGGTTATGCTTACTCAAATGATGGCAAAGGGACTTTCGGATATGGAGGAATATGTTTTGTTTAAAAGCAACACACCAGGGACTCAGAGCGGTGTTTTGTCTTTTAACTTAAAGGGAGTATCTCCTGAGAGAACGGCGGAGCTTTTTTCACAGTATGGCGTCGCCATGAGAGCCGGGCTTCACTGTTCGCCGCTGGCGCATAAATCTGCGGGAACTTTCCCTGAAGGAACAGTCCGTGCCAGCGTTTCTGTCTTTACAAAGGAAACTGAGATAAGAAAGTTTTTGGAAATTTCAAAAAAGGTTGCAGTTGATTGCAAAAAAATAAAATTCAGGTCATAAAATATTAACATTCCATGGTTGCCATTCATGGCGATTTATACTATAATAACTATATATAAACTGCCTTATAGTGGGCTGTTATAAAAAGAGGAGCACACTTATGGAGAGCGTAACGCAATTTTTATCCACAGTATGGACTTTCCTCCGTACTTTTATTCAGAGAGCCACATTTTGGGATCTCCTTGATATTTTAATAATAGCGATTATAATATACAATATTTTGCGTTTTGCAAGGAAAACAAATTCTGCAAACGTAATGAAGGGTATATTTTTTCTTATAGCATTAGTTTGGTTTACAAATCTTCTTCATCTTACAGTTGTGAATTATCTTCTCAGCGCAGTTTTGGAAATGGGGCTTTTTGCTCTTATCGTTTTGTTCCAGCCTGAGCTGAGAAGATTCCTTGAGCAGTTTGGAAACAGCAGCCTTAAGGGATATTTTAACCGCCAGATGGAGACTCAGACCCTTGAGAACGCAATTACACAGGTTGTCCTCGCCTGCAGCGATATGGCTGAGAGCAGAACAGGCGCTCTTATAGTGTTTGAGAGAAATATTAATCTTGATTCGTATATTAAAACCGGAACCATTGTGGATGCGTCTCCTGCGGTGGAGCTTGTGAAGAATATATTTTTTGATAAAGCACCTCTCCACGACGGAGCAGTTATAATCAGAGAAGGAAGGCTTGCGGGGGCGGCATGTATGTTGCCACTGTCATCTAACAATAATATCAGCCGCTCCCTGGGCATGAGACACAGAGCGGGCATTGGTATCAGTGAGCGTTCCGACGCGGTAGTTGTAATAGTTTCTGAGGAGACGGGAGCGATTTCCGTTGCCATTGAGGGAGTGCTTAAACGCGGACTTACTCCTGATACTCTTGAGCGCATTATAAGAACTGAGCTTTTGCCGAAGGAGCCTCAGAAAAAAGGACTTATGCAACAGATTAAAGATTTTTTACATTCAGGTGAGTAGTTATGAATGAAGGCAACAATAAAGTTACTGGAAAAACAAAAGCAATGTATATTGTTTTTTCCTTAGTGGCGGCTATTGCCATATGGATGTATGTGACATACGTGGATAACCCTGAAACCACATGGCGTGTGAACGGTATTCCGGTGGAGTTTACGGGCGAGGAGCTTTTGCAGGATAATAATCTTATAGTTACAAGCGTTAATGTTGAGAGAATCAATGTTAGCTTTGGGGGAAGGTTTGCCAACGTATCCCAGCTTGACAATTCAAATGTGTCTGTTGAGGTGGATTTGTCTTCCATAGTCTCTCGATATGGCTCAAATCCGGGCAGCTATCAGCTGGACTACACATTTAATTTTGAGGGTGTTTCCTCAAACAATATTTATGTTGAGAGCGCAAGCTACGATTATGTTACTGTTACGGTGGAGAGAATGGCGTCTGCAACTGTTCAGATTACACCGAATTACTCCGGCAGCGTTGCCGAGGGGTATATAGCCGGACAGGTACAGGTCACGCCTGAATATATCACAGTTTCAGGTCCCCAGGACCGTGTTTCAGAGGTTGCACAGGCTGTTGTATCACTTAACAGAGAAAATTTGTCCAAGTCGGTAACGGAAGAAGTACCGGTAGTGCTAATGGACAGTAACGGAGAGGAAATAAGTTCAGAAGGACTTATATTAAGCCAGGAAAATGTTACGATTACCGTAAATATTCTTATGGTAAAAGAG
Source organism: uncultured Oscillospiraceae bacterium (assembly GCA_944385775.1). Classification (GTDB taxonomy): domain Bacteria; phylum Bacillota; class Clostridia; order Oscillospirales; family Oscillospiraceae; genus RUG626. The sequence goes on from CALWYM010000059.1 coordinate 6,687, forward strand.
GTCCCGCTTACAGTTACATTGTCCGGCGGCTCATCTCTCAATGAGGATAATACCAGTATAACAGTTACGCCTGATACAATAATGCTTTCAGGAGACCCGGAAATTTTGTCAGGTGTAAATCAGATTTCACTTGCGACTATTGACCAGACAAAGTTCCAGCTTTCCTATGAAAATACGTATCCTATTGTTGCGCCTAATGACACTACAATTCTTACGGGAGAGACCTCAGCACAAGTTACGGTTGAGGTAATAGGTCTTGGAACTAAGCGCCTTTCCGCTTCAGATTTCCAGTTCAGAAACAGACCAGACGGTTACAACGTGTATTTCATTACACAGAGCATTGACGTAACATTAAGGGGAGAGGAAGAGCTTCTTGACCAGATTTCCTCTGAAAATTTGAGAGTTGTTGCTGACCTTTCAACAGCTAACGCGGCGGGAAGTCATACAGTTCCGGCCAGAATATATGTTGACGGAGTTAACAATGTTGACGCTGTGGGAGACTACTATGTGAACGTTACACTTGCGCCGGTTAATGGAGAATAAGTAATGTATGGATATGTGAGACCGGAGGTTCCGGAGCTTAAGGTAAAGGAATATAACAGGTTTAAGGCAGCCTATTGCGGACTGTGCCATGAGCTGGGAAGAACATTCGGTCTCAGAGCAAGATTTATTTTAAATTACGATTTTGTTTTCTTGGCAATGCTATTATCTGAGGATAAACATTTGCCTAATTACGAGATGAGAAGATGTCCGTACAGCATAAATAGCAAAAAGTGCGTTTGCGGACACAGCCAGTATATAGAGAGAGCGGCAGGTTACAGCGTCATACTGGCTTATTGGAAGCTGGAAGACACCGCTCTTGATGAGGGATTTGGAAAAAGAACCATCGCAAAAGCTTCTATGATGCTCTTAAAAAAAGCATACAAAAAGGCGTCCTCTATGTACGGAACTTTTGACGCTACCGTAAGAGAGCTTCTTAGCCAGCAGCAAAAGCTTGAACAGGCAGGAGAGACAAGCATAGATAAAATGGCAGATAAGTTCGCGTCTCTGCTTGCAGCGGCGGCAGGAAACGGGGACGAGTCGAAAATAAGAATATGCCGCCAGATTCTCTACCACATAGGAAGGATCGTTTATATAGCTGATGCGTTTGATGACCTTAAAAATGATTTCTCTGCGGGAAGGTATAATCCTGTTGCCGCCCATTATGGCATAACCGATGGTATTGCCGGAGAGGAAGTTACGGCTGCAGTAGGTGATACGCTGAGAAATTCAGTTAATATGATTTACGCCGCCTACGGATTGTACGAAAAAAATTATTGGGACAGTATTTTACAAAATATAATGTTTATTGGTATTCCCAAGATGATAGAAGATGTGCTGCGCGGCAGGTACGATCCTACGGGCAAGGAACTGAAAAAACAAATGAAAA
>CALWYM010000060.1 GCA_944385775.1 uncultured Oscillospiraceae bacterium
GAAAATGCTTGATTCAGGAACTGTTGACGAGGCGGAGAGAGTCAAAAAATACGAATCTGCCCTTGATGATTACGAGGATAAGCTGGGGACCATACTTGTTCAGCTTTCAAGTAAGGCACTTTCACCAAGTGACAGTGCTGAAATTTCAAGACAGCTTCATACCATCGGAGATTTTGAACGTCTTGGGGATCATGCCCTGTCTCTTACGAAATCTTGTGAGGAGTTAAAGGAAAAGGGCATTAGATTTTCGGACAAGGCCCAGGACGAGCTTAACGTTTTGCTCAAAGCAATAAACGAAATTATAGGTATTACAACAAGAGCGTATGAAAGCAAAGACGTGGTGAAAGCCGCTCAGGTTGAGCCTTTGGAGCAGGTTATAGACGGCATTATCGGTGAAATTAAGAGTCGTCATGTAGAGAGACTGAAGGACGGAGAGTGTACCATAGAGATGGGCTTTATTCTTTCAGATATTTTAGGAAATCTCTCAAGAGTTTCTGACCACTGTTCCAATATTGCCGTTGCCATAATAGAGACTGAGAACAGTTCGTTTAATACCCACCATTATCTGCGCTCGGTTAAATATGCCGGCGATGAAAACTTTGAGGAGCAGTTTGACAGTTATTCACGCAAGTATGCAATTTAATCTGAAACGGATATGAAAAAGGCGGAGAATCAATTCTCCGCCTTTATTTTTATTTCTCAAAGGGGAACACATAGTCAAGCTTAAGCTTGTCACGTACCTCTAGAAGCTCCTTTTGAACTGAGGCGTCAATGGGCACTCCCAAATCCTTAACTTTCTGATAACGCAGATACTCAAGCTCGCCGGAGGTGTAAATCCTGTCCTTACCCGGAGCAACCTTGGAGGCTCTCAGAGCGCGGCAAATGTCGCCGGCAGTCTTCTTAAACAGGTCAAGACCCATAAACGCTTCGGGGTTAACAAGGAAGAAGAAATGACCGAGATGGTAGGGCTTTGAGCCGCCGTTTTCGTCAATTCCGGAAAGTGCCTTCATAAAGGGTCCGCCGGTAAATGCGGCGGAAAGAATCTCCACCACAGTGGAATAACCGTAGCCCTTGTAGCCCGCAAAGGTGGTAAGAGCTGCAGTACCGTTTAAAAGGTCCTTTAAAATCTGCTTACTGTCTGTAAGGTATCTGCCATCCTGACCAATGACTGCTCCCTCTGGAGTGTCCTTGCCCTCTCTTGCCCATACCTCGATATTTCCGCGCTGGATAGTGGAGGTGGCGCAGTCCATAATAAAGGGGAACGGCTCATCGGTGGGAATCGCAAAAGTAAGGGCATTTGTACCAAGCATAGGCTCAACGCCAAAGGTCGGTGCAACTGCAGGTCTGGCATTTGTTCCGCATATGGCTACAAGACCGTTTTTTGTAGCCATGCTTGCCCAGTAGCCCGCAATGCCGAAATGGGTTGAATTTTTCACCGCAGCGCCACCCATGCCCATTTTAAGGGCCTTGTCAATGGCAATTTCCATAGCCCTTTTGCTGGCAACCATGCCCATTCCGTCGTTGGCGTCCAGTACAACGGTAGTGGGCGTTTCCTTTAAAATATCAATCTTAGTTACCGGTAGGAGGGTACCGTTTTCAAACCTGTCAAGATATATGGGTTTTAGCCTGTTGCAGCCGTGGCTTTGTATTCCACGCCTATCACTTTCCAGAATTACGTCAGCGCATACAGCCGCGTCCTGATCCGGCACGCCGTAGGCTTTAAAGGCGTCTTTTATAAAAGCTTCCATGAAATCCCACGGAATGTAAACTTTTGAGTTATCCATAATTTCTCCTTTGAAAAAAATCATATACAAGAAGTAGTATAGCATTAATTAAGGATAAATGGAAGTAAAAAATTAAATAATCAGGTAAAATGTACATAGCTGTACAATTTTGACGGTGTATGCTATAATTACTTAACTTAGCAGTCTCCGGCTGCCGGTACTGAGGTATAGGTGGGCTGATTTTAATAATAAAGCAGAAGGAGCTTTACGTGGAAAAAGAACTTGAAAGAGCGATACTGGTGGGACTTTCCGCCGAGAGTATGGACGAAAGAGACAGGTCAACAGATGAAAGTATGGACGAGCTTGAGGCGCTTCTGAGCACCGCAGGGGGCATATGTTGCGGAAAAATGCTCCAGCAAAAAAAGACACCAGATCCGAGAAGCTATATAGGTTCGGGAAAGGTTTCAGAACTCAAGGAGCTTTTAAAAGCGCAGGAGTGCAGCCTTGCCGTTTTTGATAACGAGCTGTCTCCGTCGCAGACAAGGGCGCTGGAGGACGATTTAGGCGTCCATGTAGTGGACAGAACCCAGCTTATCCTTGATATATTTGCAAAGCGTGCCAGGACAAGAGAGGGCAGGCTTCAGGTGGAACTTGCACAGTATAAGTATTTGCTTCCCAGGCTTACGGGAATGTGGACACACCTTGTGCGTCAGACGGCGTCAGGCGGATCCTCACCGATAGGTACAAGAGGACCGGGTGAAACACAGCTTGAAACTGACCGCCGTCATATCAGACGGAAAATTCAGAAGCTTACCGAGGAACTTGACGAAGTTCGCCGTATCCGTTCCACCCAGCGCAGACAGCGTGAGAAAAACGGAATTTCTGTTGTGGCACTGGTTGGATATACAAACGCGGGCAAGAGCACCCTTTTAAACAGGCTTACAGATTCGGATGTTCCTGCTAACAACAGACTGTTTGATACCCTTGATACAACCACAAGACGTCTCACTCTGGCTCCCGGTCAGGAGGTTTTGCTTTCAGACACCGTTGGATTTATAAGAAAGCTTCCCCACAATCTGGTGGAGGCATTTAAGGCGACCCTTGAGGAGCTTAAGTATGCTGATGTGCTTCTTCATGTAATAGATGTTTCAAACAGTGAATATGAGCTTCAGGCTGACGTGGTGCGTCGGCTTATATATGAGCTGGGCGCCAGCGAAACGCCGTGTATTGAGGTATATAATAAGGCTGATGTGTACCCCCATCCTGGGCTTATCCCTGCCGGAGAGAATAAAGTATCAATTTCAGCAAAAACCGGTGAGGGAACAGATAGGCTTATCTCAATGATTGGGGAAGTGCTGGGCAAGGGACGAAAGCATCTTATGCTGAAAATACCTTACTCAGACGGAGCCATAACAGAGCTGCTTCACCGTGAGGCTGAGGTGCTGAGCCTTGAATACGGCGAGGGAGGCATTGAGGCAGAGGTTATCATAAAGCCGGAGCTTTGGGGCAGGGTAAAGCCTTATGCCGATAAGCAGGAAGAGAAAAAGGAAATTTGGGAGTGAAAACCATGGAGGGTTATTTTGTTCCTGCCGATTACGGCGAAGCCGAATATATTGAAAAGCGCTCCCGGTTTATTGGACACGTATGGAGAATAGAAAATGAGGAGGAAGCTCTGACTCATTTAAAGAAAATGAGGGAAAAGTACTGGGACGCCAGCCATAATGTCTATGCATATAGCGTAAAAAACGGGGGAATCATGCGGTACTCCGACGACGGGGAGCCTTCCGGGACCTCAGGAATGCCTGTGCTGAACGTGTTTCGCAGCGGAGGAGTACAGGATTTTTGCTGCGTGGTAACGAGATACTTCGGAGGTACACTTTTGGGGGCGGGCGGTCTTGTCAGAGCGTACAGTAAAACTGCGTCCATGGCACTAGATAATGCAGGAAAAGCGGTGCTGCGGCTTATGAAAACCGTTATGATAACCTGCTCCTACCCTCAGTTTGAGAAAATTAAGGCTGAAGCAGTGCGGTGCGGCGCGGCGATAGACGATGTTATGTACGGTGCAGAAGTTCAGCTTTTTTGCAGTGCCGGCGAAAATGAGCTGGATAAGCTTCAAAGGAGAGTCAGAGAAATAACGGCGGCTACGGCCCAACTGGAGATAGTAGGCGAGACCATGAGAGCAGTTAGGCTGTAATAAGATATGCTGGGATGGAAATTGCCGCCTAGACTGGAAAGAATAAGTAATAAGCGGTGAAAGGAAAATGCATGATTCAGATAGAAACCGAAAGGCTTGTGCTTCGTAACGTCCTACCGGGAGATGAGGCGGTTATTTTTGATTACCGCAATAACGAGCTTTGTTCAAAATATCAGCGGGGTCAGGTTACGGACTATGAGGGTATATGCAGCCTGGTTGATAAGCATAAGGAGGATTACCTTACCACTGACGAACCATTTATGGTAGCTATGACCCTTAGGAACAGCGGTCATATGATTGGTGAGGCTATGGTTATGCCGGGTGGTGGGACCTTTTCCATAGGATATACCGTTCATTATGATTACCACCGCAAAGGGTACGCCTTTGAGGTTTTGACAGCCATAATTAATCTTCTTCACCAGAACAGTCCAGACTGGGATTTTATAAGCTTTACTGAGCCGGAAAATAAGGCTAGCATTGCCCTTCTGACAAAGCTTGGATACAAAAACATGGGCTATCTTCCCAAAAGAAATTCTTATGTGTTCGGAAAGTGGACGCTGCCCGAAACCGAGGCGGAGATAGCCTCTGCCGTGGCTAAATAAAATCATGGGAGATAAATATTGTTAGAGCTGTTTTGGCTTTAAAAAAGACGAAAGACCCTTTCCGCAATTTTAGCGGAAAGGGTTTTGTATGCCTGTCATTATGTATTTTTAATTATTACCTGCTCAATTACGTCAGTGGCGTGTTCGCACAAATCGCAGCACATCTCAAGGCTTTCGTATATTTCTTTTTCTGAAATTAGCTTTTTAGCATCGGATTCGGAACTAAACAGCTTATGTATTGCGTCAAAGAAAATTCTGTCACCCTCGGTTTCAATGTCGTTGACTTTAATGAGCAGTGAACGGAGCTTTTCAGGCTTTTTGAAATTATGAAGCTCCTTAATGGCATCGAGGAGAGCACTAACACATCCGTTGACAATCTTGGAAAGCTCAAAGGCATTTTCCGGAATTTCATTGATGTGATACATATAAAACTCCATTACAACCTCGTCAAGAGCGTCGGTTATGTCGTCGATAATCTGAACAAGACTTAAAATATCTTCCTGGTCGATGGGAGTAATAAATTCAGTGGAAAGCTTTGCAAAAATATCATGCTGAATTTTATCCGCAGCATGCTCGAGCTCATGCATTTCCTTACGGTAGGTAGCAATCTTCGAGGCGTCATAAGAATAAATAACGCTTTCCAGATAGTTTGAGGCTTCCATACAATAAGAAACCTGCTGTTCCATAAGCTTAAAGTAATCGTTATTTTTTTTAGCCATATAATTCTCTCCTTATGCAAATATCGTTAAAAAGAGTTTTGCCATAAAAAACCCCAGAAGTCCGCAGCCGGGGAAAGTAAATACCCAGGTAAGAACCAAATCCTTAACAACGCTCCAGTTAACGTTGCTGATTCTTCGCGCGGCGCCTACACCCATTATAGCGGTAGTCTTCGTGTGGGTGGTACTTACGGGGATTCCCGTAAGCGATGAAAGAAGCAGACAAAGGGTTGCGGAAAGGTCAGCTGAAAAGCCCTGATAAGGCTTGAGCTTTACCATGTCCATCCCAACGGATTTTATTATTCTCAGACCGCCTATGCTTGTACCAAGACCCATTACCGCAGAGCAAAGCACCATAAGCCATATGGGTACTGCAAAGCTTGATGAGGTTGAATCACCCCGGGAAAAGGCAGCGCCAAGAAGAAATATGGCCATGAACTTCTGACCGTCCTGAGCGCCGTGCATAAACGCCATGGCTGCACCTCCGGCAACCTGTACTCCGGAAAAGAAACGCTCGGATTTAAGGCGGTTTTTGTTTTTAAAAATAAGCACTGTAAGCTTTGCGGTGATAAAACCCAGTATAAAGCCTAGAATAGTGGATAGGAATATTCCGTAAATAACCTTAATCCACTCAGAGCCGTTGATTCCGGCAAAACTGTTTTGAATTGCCACTGCCGCGCCGGAAATACCGGCTATAAGGGCGTGGCTTTCGCTGGTGGGTATTCCGAAATACCATGCGGCGGTTGCCCAGATGACTATAGCTGCCATGGCAGCACATAGAGCAATTAAGGACAGACGAGCGTCTCCGCCGAAATCAACCATATTATAAATCGTCATTGCCACGGAATGGTTTATGTATGTCATTATAAGTACGCCAAGAAAATTAAATACGGCCGCCATTATAATAGCTTTCTGCACCTCGATTGCCCTTGTTGATACACAGGTAGCAATGGCGTTTGGAGCGTCTGTCCATCCGTTAACTAAAATAACGCCAAGGGTCAGCACGGTGGATACAAACAGCATAGGGCTTGACATCATACTGTCAAGAAAGTCGATAATACTCATAAATAACCTCAACAAATAATATTTTTGCCTGTAAAATATGGGTCGCTTTTTTAAGCTTTCAGTCAAACATATGCCGCTAGCTTACGTAAATAATATACCATATCAGGACGCTCTGTGTAAATTTACCTAGTTCACGATTTTTTAACCAAATTTAAAAAATTAATTGGAGAAAATGCAAAAAATGTACATTAAAAGTTTAGTTTTGGTAAAGATTTTTACATAAATTTAACGTGAAAGTTAGGAATAATTAAAAGATATAAATTACCATATATGTAATTAAAAGTTAAATTAAATGAACGAGAAAATATTTTTACGTGAAAAAAGGGTTTTTGCGATATGCGACGTATAAAAATAATAGAAAGGTAGTTTTGACTTTTTTAGTACATATTTTGTAAAAAGCAGAAGCTAGGTATAGTAAATTAGGATTTTTTGGGTAGACTACAAGGAGGATAGCATGGCACTGCCTGATAGCTTTTTAGATGAGCTTGTGGCAAGAAACGATATTGTTGATGTAGTAAGTGACTATGTGTCACTTACAAAAAGGAGTGGCAACAATCTTTTTGGACTGTGTCCGTTTCACAGTGAAAAAACGCCGTCTTTTTCCGTTTCGTCTGAGAAGCAGATTTATCACTGCTTTGGCTGCGGAAAGGGCGGGGGAGTAATTAATTTTATAATGGAGATAGAAAATCTGCCGTTTATGGATGCGGTCAGTTTCCTGGCAAAGCGCGCAGGTATGCAGGTACCGGATAATGATACGCCTGAGACTGTCCGTAATCGTCGAGCTAGGCTGCTGGAGTTAAACCGTGACGCGGCGAAATTTTTCTATTCAAATTTTAAAAAGCCCTGGGGACAGCCGGCTATTGAGTATTTGAATAAGAGGCAAATCTCCTTTGAAATGGTGAAGCGCTTCGGACTGGGTGTTGCGCCAAATGAATGGAACAGCTTGACTGACGAGATGCTGAAAAAGGGATATACGCAAAGTGAGCTTGTTGACGGCGGTTTATCCAAGCGGGGAAGAAATGGCGGGCTTTACGATACCTTTAGAAACAGGCTTATTTTCCCGGTTATAGATGTGCGAGGAAGCGTAATTGGCTTTTCGGGACGTATTTTAGATGACGGTGAGCCAAAATATTTAAACTCACCGGATACGCCTGTTTTCCAGAAAAGCAGAAATCTTTTCGGGCTCAATTTGGCAAAGCGGACAAAGCGTGGTATGCTTATTCTGGTGGAGGGTAACGTTGATGTGGTAAGTCTTCATCAGGCTGGATTTGACTGTGCTGTGGCGTCTTTGGGTACGGCTCTTACACCGGAGCAGGCAAGACTTATGAGCAGATACACTCAGAATGTTGTTATTTGCTATGACAATGACGGAGCGGGTCAAAAGGCGGCGCAGAGAGCCATAGGTATTTTTGAGAAAACAGGAATTACCGTTAAGGTGCTTCGTATAAGCGACGCAAAAGACCCTGACGAGTATATAAAAAAATTTGGAGGGGAAAGATTTTCGCTGCTTTTGGAAAAAAGCGAAAACCACGTGGAATACCGTCTACTGTCGCTCAAGTCAAAGTATAACCTTGAAAACGACGATGAGAGGATTGAGTTTTTGCATGAGGCGACGGAGATGCTGGCGACTCTTCCAAGCGCCATTGAACGTGACATATATGGCGCCAAGGTTGCCGAGTATGCGGGGGTTTCCAAGGAAGCGGTGGCTCTTGAGGTAAGGAGGAACATCAGAAAGAGTATTGCGACACAAAAGAAAAAACAGGAAAAAAGAGATATGAGTCCCCATTTAACTGTACAACCTGCTGACAAAAGCATCAGGTATGAAAATGTCCAGTCAGCCGTTGCGGAGGAGGGGGTCATACGAATACTTATGAGGGACCCTGAATTTGTAAACCAGGTAAGCCTGAGCGAAGAGGATTTTACTTCTCCGTTTTTAGGAAAGGTTTACGGAATAATAAGGCAGAGATTTCTGGAAGGGGATAGTGTTTCCTCAGCGGTGGTGACAGCTCAGCTTAAGCCAGAGGAAGCCTCGCAGCTGACTTTGATTCTTCAGCGGCCAATCTCAACGTCAAATGTTGAGAGAGAGTTGAGTGATTACATAAACAGAATAAACGACGAGAAGCTTAAGGCTTCCTCCGGCGGTGATTTGCTTGCGGCCAGGGAAAGACTTTTGCGTAAAAAAGGGTTAGGAGATTAAGATATGGAAGTTAAAAAGGTAAAAGAAGAGCAAGGCAATGCTGAAAAGACCCAGGAGCAGATTGTTGCCGAAAAGCTGACGGCTCTTTTGGAGGAAGGAAAGAAAAAAGGCTCAATTTCCGCAAAGGAACTTTCTGTTTTGGAGGAAATGAACCTGGATCAGGACGTGATAGAGAAGTTTTATGACACTTTGGAAAGTCTTGGAATAGATACTACCGATGAGGAGGCGTTGGAACTTCTCGATGACGATATGCTTGCCCCCGATGTGGAGGACCTTGACGAGATTGAGGAAATAAGCCAGGAGGAAATTGAGGATACGGACGCCATGGCAGATTCATTTGCTATTGATGATCCTGTCCGTATGTACCTTAAGGAGATAGGAAAGGTTAAGCTTCTATCACCAGAGGAGGAGATTGACCTTGCAAAGCGTATGGCTGACGGTGACGAGCAGGCAAAGCAGCAGATGGCAGAGGCGAACCTCCGTCTTGTTGTTTCCATTGCAAAGAGATATGTGGGCAGGGGAATGCAATTTTTGGACCTTATCCAGGAGGGAAATCTTGGTCTTATAAAGGC
>CALWYM010000061.1 GCA_944385775.1 uncultured Oscillospiraceae bacterium
CCCCCGGCTGCCTTGTTTAGCGAATAGGCGGCGTCGGCCGCTGTAAGAGGTGAGCCTGAGTGAAAGGTCACGTCCGAGCGGAGAGTAAAGTAATATGTAAGCCCGTCATCACTGACAGAATACTGGCTGCACAGCACGTTTTCCGGCTGAAGCTCGTTATCAAGACGGAAAAGTCCCTCATACATCAGGCTGAACACATCGTTATTAAAGGAGTTCAGGCTGTATAGCGGATTCATTGAGCCGTCAGAGGACCAGGCTATGGAAAAGTCCGAGTCAGCCTCGGCGTATCCCTCATCTACCGGCGTATCCTGCTGAGCGGGAGCGCCGGTTGTATCGACCTGGGGAAGGTCGGTCTGTTCATTGTCCTGACCCGACGAGCAGGCGGATAGCACAAGGCAAAGACATATCGTCAGAGAAAAAAGCCTTTTTTTAAAGAATTTCACCTTAAGCCAGTCCTTTCGCAGCTATTATGGAAGCCTGGCTTCCCCGTTCGCCACCGGTAAAGCGGTGGGACCAGTATTTATCATGGAGGCACATTGTACATTCATCGGAGACGGAGATATTTTCTGCTGGTACTCCGGCTCTTATGAGAAGGGCGCGGTTTATGCCCTTTAAATCCACCATGAACTTGCCGGAAACTTTTCCCGGCTTTACAAAATCCATGGCGTTGGGAAGAGTTTTCGCCATGGCCTCCGGCACGTCACAGCCGGTTTCAAAGCAGCACTGACCAATTCCCGGACCGATGGCGGCGAAAATATTTTTCGGCTCACTTCCAAATTCCTCTATCATCCTGGAAATGCCTACTCCGGCAATGTCCGCAGCCGTGCCGCGCCAGCCGGCGTGAAGAGCGCCTACGGCGTTTTTTTCTCTGTCCCAGAGTAAAATCGGTATGCAGTCGGCGGTGAAAATAACAAGGGCGCAGTTGGGGTCCTCCGTAATAAGACCGTCAGCTTCGTAGGGGACAGGCTCAAACAGCGTGTGAGCGTCCTTTGCCGTAACGGTGCGAACCGTATTTTTGTGGACCTGCCGTGTAAAGCACAGGGTTGATACACCAAGAGCGGAAGCGATCCGCCTGTAATTTTCAGCTATGTTCTCCCGACTGTCACCGCAGTGCTCACGAAGGTTAAGGGAGGAATATATACCGCCGCTGACGCCTCCCAGCCTTGTTGTAAAGCCGTGGGTAACCGGAATATTGGGAGATGTCATATACTGGGCGCCGCTTTCCGATATTACGGCGGTAAATGGGGCGTTATTATCTTTCATATCTTCCGCAGCACTCCTTATATTTAAGGGGACGGGAACCGTCCGCTTTCCACTTGCCGCAGGGGCAGGGGTCGTTTCTGCCGGGCTTTTTGCCGGTTCTGACAGGCATGCGCTTCTGGTTCTGACCGCCTGCGCTGGCGTTTTGTGCGGGAGCCCTTGATACGCTTTTTCTCTCAAGGGGATTATCCTTTCTTATCCTTACGATAAAGATACGGCGGACAACCTCCTCCTTAATGCCGTTTATCATGGCCTCGAACATCTCAAAGCCCTCACGCTTGTATTCGTCTACCGGATTTGTGTGGGCGTAGGCGCGGAGGGTTATGCCCTGACGGAGGTCGCTCATACCGTCAATGTGGTCCATCCAGTACTCGTCCACAACCCGCAGCAGAACAATGCGCTCAAGCTCTCTCATAACCTGCGTGTCGGTACCGGGGATAAGACCAAAGGCACGTTCCCTCGCGTCGTAGACCGAGTCCGCCTTGTCGTTAAGCTCCTTTATAATAGACTCGTTAGTTATCTGTGAAAGACCGTCAGGCACGCTCTCAGCCTCGGCTTTTGAAAGGAAAAGACCGGCAAACTGCTTTTTAACCTCAAGAAGACTCTCTGCCGTCACCTCGCCCTGAATACCGGAGTTTACTGCGGAGGAGATAACGTCCTCAATCATCTGCCAGATATTGCCCTTTACGTTCTCACCGTCCAGAACACGGCGGCGCTGGGCGTAGATAATCTCACGCTGGGTATTCATAACGTCGTCATATTCAAGAACACGCTTACGTGCCTGGAAGTTGCGGCTTTCAACACGCTTCTGGGCGGACTCAATGGCACCGGACAGGATTTTCTGGTCTATGGGCGTATCCTCGTCAAGACCGATATGGTCCATCATGCCCATGATCTTCTCTGAGCCGAAAAGACGCATAATATCGTCCGTCATGGCAAGGAAGAACCGTGTCTCGCCAGGGTCTCCCTGACGCCCGGAACGTCCTCTGAGCTGGTTATCAATACGGCGGGACTCATGGCGCTCAGTACCAAGGACATAAAGACCTCCGGCTTTGCGGACAGCCTCCGCCTCCTTTTCAACCTCGGCGCGGTGCTTCTTCATAGACGCGGCAAAAAGCTCCCTTGCTGCGGTAATATCAGGATCATCGGTTTCGCTGTATCCCACAGCCTCGGAGATAACCTCCTCGTCATAGCCCGCTTTGCGAAGGTCATTTTTAGACAGAAATTCGGCGTTGCCTCCAAGTACAATATCGGTTCCGCGTCCTGCCATGTTGGTGGAGATTGTGACGGCGCCAAGCTTGCCCGCCTGGGCGATAATCTCAGCCTCACGCTCATGCTGCTTTGCGTTCAGCACGTTATGAGCAATGCCCTCCTTCTTTAAAAGGGAGGACAGATATTCGCTTTTTTCAATGGATATGGTGCCCACCAGAACGGGCTGCCCCTTTTCATGGCACGCCTTTATCTGGTTTATTATCGCTTTGTTTTTGCCGATGTCGCTTCTGTAAACCACGTCCGGGTGATCTATTCTGGCAAGAGGTTTGTTTGTTGGGATTTCCACTATGTCAAGGTTATAGATGGTACCGAACTCTTCCTCTTCGGTAAGGGCTGTGCCGGTCATACCGGAGAGCTTTTTATAAAGTCTGAAGTAGTTCTGGAAGGTGATAGTGGCAAGGGTTTTGTTTTCACGCTGAACGTCAACGTGCTCCTTTGCCTCGATTGCCTGATGAAGTCCGTCAGAGTAGCGGCGCCCGAACATGAGACGACCGGTAAACTCGTCCACTATAATTATCTGACCGTCCTTTACCACATAGTCCACGTCCCGCTTCATAATGCCGTGAGCCTTAAGAGCCTGGTTTATATGGTGGGTCAGGGTGGCGTTTTCAATGTCGGAGTAGTTTTCAAGACCAAAGGTACGCTCCGCCGCCGCAATGCCCCTTGCTGTAAGAGTGGCGCTGCGGGCTTTCTCGTCCACAATATAGTCGGCGTCCACTTCTTCCCCCATGTCCTGCTTTTCGTCGGTGGTGGCAAAGACCTTCTTTTTAAGCCTGCGTACAAAATCATCGGCACGACGGTAAAGGTCCGTGGATTCGTCCCCGGAGCCTGAAATAATAAGCGGTGTTCTCGCCTCGTCTATAAGTATGGAGTCTACCTCGTCCACAATAGCAAAGGCATGACCTCTCTGAACCATCTGATTTTTGTAGATGCACATATTGTCACGGAGATAGTCAAAGCCCATCTCGTTATTTGTACCGTAGGTTATGTCGGTGGCGTAGGCCTTCTTACGCTCCTCATTTGTAAGACCGTGGACGATAAGCCCTACGGAAAGACCCATAAAGCGGTATATTTTTCCCATCCACTCAGAGTCTCTTTTCGCAAGGTAATCGTTGACTGTGACAATGTGAACCCCCTCGCCGCTTATGGCGTTAAGGTAGGCTGGGAGAGTTGCCACAAGGGTTTTGCCCTCGCCTGTTTTCATCTCCGCAATTCTGCCCTGGTGCAAAACTATACCGCCCAGAAGCTGGACGTGGAAGTGGCGCATTCCCAGAACCCTGTCGGAAGCTTCCCGGACTGCGGCAAAGGCTTCGGGAAGAAGCTGATCCAGTGTTTCGCCGGCTTTGTATCTTTCGCGAAATTCATCAGTTTTAGCCTTAAGCTCGTCATTTGTAAGGCGACGGTACGGCTCCTCAAGCTTTTCAATTTCAGAGGCTATAACCTCAAGTTTTTTTACCTCACGGTCACTTCTCGTGCCGAAAAGTTTTGTAAGTAAACCCATTTTCAGTATCCTTTCATTAATATGCGTCTTTATGAAAATGCCGGCGACCGGCAACTGTATCGTTAATAAATACTGGTTTTATTATACCACATGGAGCAAGGTAAAAAAAGCAAATAATCTGTAACTTTTCCTTGACTGTGCCGGCAGGCAAATTATTTTTGAGGGGTAGTTAATAGATTTTTAACAAAATGGAAAATCGATTATTATATAATGAATTATTATTTTTTAGGAAAGGTATCTTTTTATGAAAATCAGAAAGCTTATAGCTCTCTTTGCCGCACTGGGTATTTTGACCTTAAGCCTTGCAGGCTGCGGAAAGGAGAATGAGGAAAATACGGAAAACCAGGACCAGACGGAAAATAGCGAGAATGAAGCGGAGGACGATAATTATGTTTCCGCGGAGGACGCCTATTACTCTTTTTGCAGTGAGGGTCTGGATGATAACGGCTTTTTTACCGGCGTAAAGGCCGCTGATGTGGTTACTCTGCCTGAGTATAAGGGACTTAAGCTCACGGCAGTGACCGAGGAGGAGCTTAACGAGCAGATTGATATGCTGCTTCAGACCTTTGCCCAGCCTGAACAGCTTGAGGGCGTTGTGGAGGACGGTTCCACTGTAAATATCGACTATGTAGGCTCTATTGACGGCGTGGAGTTTGACGGCGGCAGCACTCAGGGTATGGGTACCACTGTTACAATCGGCGTTACAAGCTATATAGACGATTTCCTTGAGCAGCTTATAGGTCACTCCACCGGCGAGAATTTTGATATAACTGTAACCTTCCCGGAGTCCTACCCCTCCAATGAGGAGCTTGCCGGCAAGGAGGCAGTATTTAACGTGACCATAAATTATATTGAGGGAGAAATGATAACTCCCGAGCTTACGGACGATGTGGCAAAGCTCAGCGGTTTTGAAACGGTGGAGGCTCTGAAAGCGGATATTGAAAACTGGCTTCTGAGCCAAAAAGCCGTTGACCAGATTATTGCCGGGGTCGACTGCGGAGAGCTTCCCCAGGAGGTTTCCGACTACTATTACAGCTACATGAAGGGTTACTACGAGAACTACTCACTTTCAAACTATGGTATGGA
>CALWYM010000062.1 GCA_944385775.1 uncultured Oscillospiraceae bacterium
ACAAAGGAAACTATCTTTTCCCTCTCCTCATCTGATACCCATGTTCCCTGAATTCTCACAGGTTTTGACGTTCCCACAGGTGCAAACAGCATATCTCCGTTACCCATAAGCTTATCGGCTGCTCCACCCGCGTCGAGAATAATCCTTGATTCAAGCCCGGATGCAACCTTAAACGCAATTCTGGACGGTATATTTGCCTTCATAAGACCGGTAATAACGTCTGCTCTCGGGCTCTGGGTGGCTATCACAAGATGAACTCCAGCGGCTCTGCCCATCTGAGCGATACGGCAAATCGACTCCTCTACTTCCTTGGCTGCCACCATCATAAGGTCCGCAAGCTCGTCAATAATGACTACTATATAAGGAATCTTATCCTGACCGGCAGAAATCATCTTACTATTATATCCGCTTATATCCCTGGCGTCGACCTCGGAGAAAAGCTTATAGCGCTTCATCATCTCCACAACAGCCCACTGAAGTGCTCCCGCAGCTTTCTTCGCCTCCGTCACAACAGGCACAAGCAGATGGGGTATTCCGTTATAAATCTTAAATTCCACCATTTTCGGGTCAACCATAATAAACTTGACCTCATCCGGGGTGGACTTATACATAAGGCTAAGGATTAGTGAGTTAAGACAAACGGACTTACCTGAACCTGTAGTACCTGCCACCAAAAGATGTGGCAGCTTGTTAATGTTTCCAATAACTACTTCTCCACCGATATTCTTTCCTATGGCAAAGGTCAGCTTAGAACTTGCCTTTTTAAACTCAGGGGAACTGATAACCTCCCTGAGATACACTGTACTGACGTTTTTGTTGGGGACCTCAATTCCCACGGTAGAAATTTTATTCGGAACGGCG
Organism: uncultured Oscillospiraceae bacterium; assembly: GCA_944385775.1. Taxonomy (GTDB): domain Bacteria; phylum Bacillota; class Clostridia; order Oscillospirales; family Oscillospiraceae; genus RUG626. Next base: position 862 of record CALWYM010000062.1, read on the forward strand.
GCAATTCTCACGCCGCTTACGCCAAGGGCAAGGGCTATATCGTCGGCAAGATTTGTTATCTTATTAAGCTTAACCCCAACCTGAAGCTCCATATCATATCTTGTAACTGACGGACCATTTATAATATTGGTGATTTCAACGTCAACACCAAAGCTGTGAAGGGCGCGGACAAGCCTATCCTTTGTAGCCGCAAGTTCACTTTGAGCGTCCTTCCGTCCCTCTACCGGAGCAGCCAGCAGTTCAATAGGCGGAAACCTGTAAACAGGCTTACTATTCGAAGAATTTGCACTGTCCAGTGCTTCCTGTATCCAATCCTTGTCAATGGACTCTTTGCTATCCTCTTTATCCTTAAGCGGCACAGGAGGATTAGGACGCACATAGACAGGATTAGGCTGTGACGATCCATCCTTTTTCTCAAATTGGGCCTCTGAGACGACCGGCTCCTCCAAACTCTCTATAACAGGTGCCTGACTCTGCTTCTCCTCACCTTCAGCAGCAGGACTCTGCGAGGGATCCTCATTTTTACTTTCCTCAGAAGATGACAAAACATTGTTGTTTGCTTCCGCTGCCCTAATAAAGGCATCGGGAGATTTTTTTGTAAAGAAAGACTTTTTCTCAGCCTTATCCTCACCGGAAGGCTTATCAATGTTCACCGGATCCATTGGTATATCAATGGCGGTTCTGCTCGTAGCTTTGGAGACCGGGGCAGTTTCTTTCTTGGCTTTCTGTTCCCTTTTTATTGTGTCTCTTTCCGCCTTCCTTCTTTTTCTGTTCTCATCAGCACGAGACTTGAGCTTTTCAGCTATTGACTGAACGGTAATACCAGTGGCACAAAGTATGGCAGCTGCGGAAAAGGCAAAAAGCACGATAAACGCGCCTGTTTTTGAAAATAGAACCTCAAGCACAGTCTCCACAAATCCGGAGAGAACTCCGCCGCCCTTAAGTGCTTTTCCCTCCTGCCAGAGAACTTTAAATACACTGGGCTTAATTTCGTATGAGCTCCTTGAAAAAATCTGAAAATAAGTACCCAAAAGTACGGGCAAGAACAATATGGAACCTATTCTGAGCTTTTTGGGTCGTTCCCTGGATGCGACAAAAATAACAGCGCACAAAAGAAGCGCCGGCGGCAAAAGATAGAATCCACCGCCAAGCGTACCGGCCATAAAGTTTCTTAAAAACTTTATAACGATACCGTCGTTATTAAAATATCCCAAAAGGGAAAACATTCCAAGAATAAAGAAAATAAGCGCACTGACTCCCCTGCCCGGTTTTTTACGTTTTTCCTCAGGACGAGATCCGGTTTTTCTGGTCGAAGAACTTGTCCCGGTTTTTTTGCTTGAAGGGGACTGTTTCTTTTGTGACATCAAATAATCTCCTTAAAAATACAGTTCAGAAAATAAATGATAAAATAAGAGAAATTACTGCAATTCCCCAGCAATAGTATGCAAAGGAATTAAAATTAGTCATTTTAATATTTTTTCTCAAAAGCTGAATTGAAAAAAATCCTGCAACAGTTGAGACAGCCATGCCAATAATATAAGCAGGCAGGTTTGCCCACTCAAATCCGTTTGCAAGGGCTTTAATAAGGGTTATAAAGGCAGAACCCAACACAGCCGGGATTGAAAGCAAAAAAGAAAACTGTACAGCATAGCTCTTTTTAAACCCACAGGCAATACCAACAGTTATTGTAGAAGCAGACCTAGAAAGACCGGGTATAACGGCAATAGCCTGACTGATTCCCACAAGAAAAGCGTCAACCACAGTAGCTGTACGAAAATTCTTTCTTCCCTCTGTCAGCTTACCGCAGGCAAAAAGCAAACAGCCGGTAATAATAAGCGCAAATGAAATAAAAGGTGTATTGTAAAAAAGCTCCTCAATCCTGCCGCTGAAAGGGAGCACAAACAAAAGGGGAACTGTTGCAGTAAGAATAAGGATAAGGTCCCTGACAGTGGGACGCAGCCGTCCTCCGTCCTCAGTGGCAGCGGTTTTGCCAGTTAAAACGTCTGCACAGTCGGTAAGCATTATTTTAAGTTCCTTCTTATAAGCGAATATAACAGAAATAACCGTACCTATATGTAATAAAACGTCAAAAAGAAGATGGTCCGTCTCCACATAATCCACGTTAAAAATATTCTGTATTATAGATAAATGTCCGGAACTGGAAACAGGCAAAAACTCAGTAACGCCCTGAACCAAGCCGAGAAGGGCAGCCAACAAAATCGACACAGAAATACCTCCCATTCAAGCTGGATTGAGTTAATACGAAACTATAATACCATACTTCGGAGATAAATTCCATAGCTAAATAAATTTTTCCGTATATTTATAAAAAAGCAAAAAAGAAAGAGCCGAAAATCGGCTCTTTCTTTTTAACTAA
>CALWYM010000063.1 GCA_944385775.1 uncultured Oscillospiraceae bacterium
GACGTGTGGGCGCACCCGGAGCTTTTCGAGGTTAACGGGAAGGGCTACCCGGAGCGTATGGCAGGAGTACCGCCTGACTATTTTGCCAAGGAGGGTCAGCTTTGGGGAAATCCCGTGTATAACTGGGACGCCATAGCGAAATCGGACTATGGCTGGTGGCTAAACAGGCTGAAACGGGCATTTGACCTGTACGATTATGTTCGTCTTGACCATTTCCGCGGCTTTGAATCTTTCTGGGCAGTGCCGGAGGGGGAGAAAGCCCCGGCGGGCAAGTGGATTTACGGACCGGGGATAAAGCTTTTTGACAGGGCGTACAGGGAATTTGGACCCCTTCCCATACTGGCTGAGGATTTGGGCATGATTACCCCGGCAGTCCGTGGGCTTGTGGCAATGTGCGGCTTTAACGGTACCGATGTAATGCAGTTTTCCGATTCGGACCCCATGGTGAGCTACGTGCCTCCGGAGGGAAAGGTGGCGTATTCAGGTACTCACGATAACGAGACGCTTTTAAGCTGGGCGGAAAAGAGATACCCTGATATGCCGGCGGAGCAGGCGGCAAAGCAGCTTATGGAGCAACTTTACGGGTCATCGGCAGAGGTTGTGATAATGCCACTTCAGGACGTTTTGGGGCTTGATAATTCAGCGAGAATGAATACGCCTGGAACCACAGGTACGAACTGGCAGTGGCAGGCAAAGCAGACTGATTTTGCACTTCGCAGCAAGGAGCTTGCAAGGTTAACAATAAAATATGACAGGAGCTGAAATTACAAATGGAAAAGTGGAAAAACAACTTGTTTTACTCTCCAAAAACTGAGCTTATGATGGACTGGGACGGAATGGATCTGGACAGCGCCTACATGGACTCCATGAGGGAAAAGATTGAAAAAGCCCTTCGCTATATGGAGCGTGTAGACGCCGGTGACATTATCAATGTGGACGAGGGACGCATGGTGGGTCACTACTGGCTCAGAAATCCGGATATAGCACCGGCAGCCGAGGCCAAGGAGATAAGAGACTGCCTTTCCAAGATAAAGAGCTTTGTTTCCGACGTTCACAGCGGCAAGATACTTTCCGGCACTGGAAAGGTTTTTAAAAACGTAATCGTAGCCGGTATCGGCGGCAGCAGTCTGGGTCCTGTATTTGTGGATAAGGCTCTTACCACGCCGGAGGATAAGATGAAGCTTTACTTCCTCGACAATACAGACCCTGACGGAATGGATAAGGTGTTTGCGGCTGTGGAGAGTGAGCTTGACCAGACCCTTACGGTAGTTATTTCAAAGTCCGGCGGCACCATTGAGACACGTAACTGCATGGAGGAAGCAAAGAGCTTCTATGAGTCACACGGTCTGAGCTTCCCCAAGTTTGCCGCAGTCATCACAGGCGAGGGCAGTAAGCTCTATAACATTGCCAAAAGCGAGGGCTGGCTTGAGTTTTTCCCCATGTGGGACTGGGTCGGCGGCAGAACCTCCGTTATGAGCGCCGTAGGACTGCTTCCGCTGGGACTCAAGGGTATCGACATAGACGCGTTTCTCAGGGGCGCAGCTGACTGCGATATGCTAAACCGCAGCCATAATGTGACTGAAAACCCCGCTGCTGTTATGGCTCTTTCATGGTATAAGTGCAGCGGCGGCGTCGGCGGTGAAACTATGGTCGTGCTGCCTTATAAGGACAGCCTTGACCTTTTCGCAAAGTATCTTCAGCAGCTTACCATGGAATCATTGGGCAAGGAGTTTGACCTTGACGGAAACAAGGTAAACCAGGGACTTGCGGTGCTGGGCAACAAGGGCACCAGCGACCAGCACAGCTATGTCCAGCAGCTTGTGGCAGGACCCATGAACGTGTTCGTTGTATTTGTGCAGGTTCTTAAGGACAGAGCCGGCGCAAGCGGTATCGTAGGTGAGGACAGCACAAGCGGAGACTATCTCAATGCCTTCATGCTCGGTACAAAAAAGGCCCTTGAAAGCCACGGCAAGCATACAATGACCCTTACCGTGCCTGAGGTTACCGCTTACCATGTAGGTCAGCTTATCGCCGTGTTTGAGCGCGCAGTGGGAATTTACGCAAGCCTTATCAATATAAACGCGTATCATCAGCCGGCGGTTGAATTCGGCAAAAAGGCAGCCGGCGGACTTATCCAGGTTAAAAACGCTTCCCTTGAAGCTCTCAGAGCCGGAGGAGACGCCCTTACAGCAGAGGAACTGGCAGCCAGAATCGGCGCCGAGTCCGAGGACGTTTTCAGGCTTATGCTCCACAGCGCCTCAAACTGCCCGGATATTTCCATGGAACTTTCTGAAAATATAGCCGACAGCCGCTTCTTTGCGAAGTAATCCATTTAATACACAGGCATAGAAAAGAGGAATCCGAAGGATTCCTCTTTTTTTGCGTAAAGGAAAATAAGGACCGCAGACAGAGTTGTTTCAGGATAGCTGAAACGATTATTTCAAAAAATGAAATATTGTTATATATGCAAATTAAGAGCATGGTATTTTGTATAATCTGTCATTGTTACTTTTAAGGTTTTGGACTAAAATAGTGCTGTAAAACTGAAAAAAACCTTAAAGGAGGAAAAAATAAATGGAGTACAGAAGATTTGGAAATAAGATTGTGGCGCGTATTGATAAGGGCGAGGAGATAATGGCGTCCGCTAAGGAGATATGCGAAAAGGAAAATGTTACTCTGGCGCAGCTTTCGGCGTTGGGAGCCCTTGAAAGCTTTTCCGTGGGATTTTTTGATACGGAGGAGAAGAAGTATTACGGAAACGACTATAAAATCCATGCGGAGATCACGTCGCTCTGGGGCACGGTGTCCACAATGGACGGGGAGCTTTATTTCCACGTTCATATGTCAGCGGCGGACAGGTACAACAGGCTTTATGGCGGACATCTTGTCAGCGCCGTTGTCAGCGCTACCTGCGAGATGGTGATTGATGTTATTGACGGCAAGGTGGAACGTGAGTTTTCACCGGAGATTGGGCTGAACCTTTACAAATTCCTTGACAGATAAAGGGGGAGCTGACGGTGGAAAAGAAATTTTACTATGCGCCGGTGGGGGACAGGCTTGGCTTTGATTCCATGGATACCCACTGGGAGCACGCCATACCGGAGTACCGTAACGCTCCCCATGTGTGGAACGTGGGAGGACAGGACAACGTGGCGGTCTATCTGCTTGACACAGGAGATGGACTTGTACTTTTTGATTCGGGGCTCAGCCCGGAGACCCAGTATCTTGTGGTGGACAGGATATGGCGCACAGGTCACGACCCGCGGGAGATAAAGAAAATTTTTATCACCCACTGGCACGGCGACCATACAGCCAACGTCAGGACCCTGTCGGAGCTTATCGGTCCCGAGGTTGAGATATGGATAAGCCGGGAGGACGAGGTGGAGCACAAAAAGCACGCCGAGGATAAAACGCCCATGTACGTTACGCCCTATAAGGTAACGGATTTTTATGACAATTCCGAGCCTATTGTAATGGGAAAATTTGAAATACACACAAGGCTCTGCCTGGGACACACCCCGGGAACCACTGTGTTTTTCTTTGAGGACACTGATGAGGAAACGGGTAAAACGTACCGGGTGGCGCTCCACGGTGGTATCGGCGTAGGAAAGCAGCTTCTGCCGAAGGAACTTAAAAAGAACGGGCTTGACCCGCTTATGGGCTGGGTATATGTTAAAACCTGCCGTGAGCTCAGTGAGATTCCTGTGGATATAACACTTTGCAGTCACCTTAACCAGGGAAATATCCTGCCGAACATTCCAAAGGACAGAAATGACTACTCTGTATTTGTAGCTGACTATCTGTGGCGGGACCTGCTTTTAAACCGTGCCGACGCGGCGGAGAAAATGCTCCTCGAAAACGAAAAGTAAATTGTAAGGCAGCCGTAAAATTTTACGGCTGCCTTTTTATTTAGTTTGGGGGTATTTTTATAGGGTGGATTTGCCCGCTTTGCTTTTAGATGCCATACAGCATCCGTTACAGCTGCTGCATCCGCTGCAGCCTGCGCAGCTGCCCTTTCCGGCTTTTTTGTCCTTAATCATCTTACGGGTCAAAAGCCCAAGAAGCCCAAAGACAAGCGCGGCGACGATTATAGTGCTTAAATTTGAGAAAAGCCAATCTATCATATATAAATAGCTCCTTTCTTATTATCTGTTTGCTTTAATGGGAGCGGAGGAGGTTTTCCGGCTGCCGTAGGGATTTTTACGCAGCAGCATAAAGAGCATAAATGCCCCGACAGCGCAGGCAGCGGCAGTGCCAAGGGTAAATCCGCCGCCGGTAAGGGCGGTACCGAACTGATAAACCATAAGGCTTACGGCGTAGGCAAGACCGCACTGATAGGATATGGCGAAAGCGGTCCAGCGGGAGCTGTTCATCTCCCTTTTAATGGCGCCCATGGCGGCAAAGCAGGGAGCGCAGAGAAGGTTAAATATAAGGAAGGAATAGGCCACAATTCCGCTGCCGCCGAAGAAAAGCTGACCCATGGCTGTAAGCTGGGTGCTGCCCTCCTCCGCAAGACCCATTGCCAGATCCGGGTCCATACCGGAGAGGGTACCCATAAAGCCCACCACTTCCTCCTTTGCCACAAGACCGAGGAACGTGGCGACGGCAGCTTCCCAGGTACCGAAGCCCAGAGGCTTAAATATAAACGCCACGGCGGAGCCAATCAGGTTAAGGACAGACTGTTCGTCCCCATCGCCGATATAGTGGAGACCTCCCTCAAAGGTAAGGCTGTTAAGGACCCATATGATAACGGTGGACAAAAGGATTACCGTACCCGCCCGCTTTATAAAGGACCAGCCACGCTCCCAGGTAGCGCTGAGCACGTTTTTATAGGAGGGAATGTGGTAAGCCGGAAGCTCCATAACGAAGGGGGCAGGGTCGCCTGCGAAGGGCTTTGTCTTTTTCAGCATAATTCCTGATACTATAATGGCGGCAATACCTATAAAGTACGCCGAAACGGCAACAAGACCGCTGCCGCCGAAGATTGAGCCGGCAATAAGCCCGATAATGGGCACCTTTGCGCCGCAGGGGATAAATGTGGTGGTCATAATTGTCATACGGCGGTCCTTTTCGTTTTCAATGGTACGGGACGCCATAACGCCGGGAACTCCGCAGCCAACGCCAACCAGCATTGGAATAAAACTCTTTCCGGAAAGACCAAAGCGGCGGAATATGCGGTCCATAATAAAAGCGACCCTTGCCATGTATCCCACGTCCTCCAGAATCGAGAGCAGGAAAAACAGTACTATCATCTGAGGAACAAAGCCTATAACAGCACCGACGCCGCCCACAATTCCGTCAACTACAAGACTTGACAGCCAGGGGACCACATTAATGCTTTCAAAAAAGGAGGAGAGACCGCCCTGGACATACTCTCCCACAAGTACGTCGTTAGTCCAGTCCGTTGCCGCGGCGCCAAGAGTGCCCATGGCGATATAGTACACAAGAAACATTACAGCGGCGAAAATAGGAAGAGCTAAAATACGGTTCGTCACAACTTTGTCTATTTTGTCAGAGGCGCTCATCTTTGTGCCGACGTGTCTTTTCTTAACGGCGGAGGAAACTACATTTCCGATAAATGCATAGCGCTGGGAGGTAATAATGCTCTCCGCGTCGTCGTCAAGCTCGTCTTCGCAGGATTTGATTATCTTTTCGACAGAGCTTAAGACCTGGGAGGAAAGGGACAGCTCCTTTTTAATCCCCTCATCTCTTTCAAAAAGCTTAACGGCATACCAGCGGCAGAGACTTTCGGAAACCATGCCCTCAAGGAGTCTTTCGATTGACTCTATTGCCCTTTCCACAGTGCTGTCAAAAATGGGAAGGGGAGCAGGTACAGCTTTTTCTCTTGCAAGGACTATTGCCGCTTCAGCCGCTTCCATGGAGCCCTGACCTTTAAGGGCGTCGGTCTCAATGACCGGACAGCCAAGAGCCCGGGAAAGCTTTGAAATATCTATCCTGTCGCCGCTTTTTTTCACAAGATCAGCCATGTTAAGAGCCACTAGGACAGGTATTCCAAGCTCAAGAAGGGAAGTCGTGAGATAAAGATTTCTCTCGATATTTGTGCCGTCTACTATGTTTATTATGGTGTCCGGCCGCTCTTTTACAAGATATGTACGGCTTACAACCTCCTCAAGGGTGTAAGGCGAAAGAGAATATATCCCCGGCAGGTCCTGTATTATCACGTCCCTGTGTCCACGGAGCCTGCCCTCCTTCTTCTCTACCGTAACGCCGGGCCAGTTTCCTACATGTTGGTTTGAACCCGTAAGGTCGTTAAACATTGTGGTCTTTCCGCTGTTGGGATTTCCCGCAAGAGCAATTTTAATTTCCATTTTCCTTTCTCCTCCCACTATATTTTACGGTTATCAAGTTAGC
>CALWYM010000064.1 GCA_944385775.1 uncultured Oscillospiraceae bacterium
ATCCCTCGGTGTATGTGTCCGACAGAATAATCTTTAAATACTCCATAAAATTGGGCGCCAACTCCATTTTGTCAACGTCACTAAGACTGCCCCAAAACACCTTGCCCTCATCGGTTTCCTCTATCAGTGTCCCGGAAAAGTCAGTAGTTTTATAAAAATACGTAAAGTACTTGTCCTCAGTTTTGTCGTTGTACCAATACATCATGTCACAGGGTGTCAGGTTTCTGACGGACAGACCTGTTTCCTCTTTGACCTCACGGATTGCGCTGTCGTAAATTGACTCTCCCGGCTCAGCATGACCTCCGGGGAAAGTAATTCCCTGCCAGCTTTTTATACGGTTTTGAAAAACTACATTTCCCGTCTCCTTGTCCTGTATCATCACCATGTTAGTTATGTCAAGAGTCGCCATAATTTTATCCTCCGCATGTTTTCTTTTTAACCGCGTTTTGTAAAGGCTTATCCAGTTTAATCCATGCTTGTTACTTTTATTTCGGAAATTAGCGCTTCTGTCCCTATATCCACAAAAATCCCCAAAGAACCATGACTACCTATTCCGTGTTTCATCTCACTGACAAACAGGACAGGCTCTTTTTCCTGGTTCAGATAGAATTTGGCACTGCTATCTTTTATCACTGCTTTTAATGTAAACCATTCACCTAAAGCAAGATCCACAGGTGCTTCATATTCAGTAATACCGTACTCCCGAAAATAGTTAAATGTATATCCGGGATATGAAAAATATTGACAGCCGTGCGACCTTCTGACCGGGTCCTCACAGTTACGCCCGTTTGTGGGTCTCACATAAAATGATTCAAATTCAGAGTCGGTTTCGTTTGCTCTATACACTATTCCAATAAATCCCCGGGCAAAATCAGGGGCGTCTGGCAAAAGATTGCTCTTCATTCTAACTCCAATTATACCGTTATGAAAGGATAAGTTATTGACTTTTGCATAGGTATTTTCGTCGTAAATATTGATTTTATCTTTTTTCACCACACGCAGAACAGATTTTCCGTTTAATACGGTCTGTTCAACGGTTGTATGAACTGCCGTAAAGTTTTCAGGTGTCATTTTAATTTGTCTTTCCATATTTAAGCTCCTTTTCTAATATAAAGCAACTTATCCCCACAAAAATGCGTTTTATAATTTGCTGTACTGATAAATAGCGTATTTATACTGTTTCACTGGATTCTTGTCTGGACAAAAGAACAACCGTCTCCACATGACTCGTTCTGGGGAACATATCAACGGCAGTGGCCTTTTGCGGATCATAGCCCAGCTCTTTAAAAAGCTTCAAATCCCTTGCCAGCGTCCCCGGGTCACAGCTTACATACACTACCCTTTGTGGCTCCATTGACGCTATTATCCCTGACACCTCCGGCAGCAGTCCCTTTCTCGGCGGGTCAACAACCACTACCTCCGGGTTATATCCCTTCTCCCTCAGAGTTCTTGCCGTCTCTCCTGCGTCGCCGCAGATAAACCGAACGTTCCCAACACCATTTCTTTCCGCGTTTTCACCGGCATTTTTAACGGCACTTTCCACTATCTCAGCGCCTACGGCTTCCTTCGCTTCCATCGCAAGCCTTAGCGTGATTGTTCCCGTTCCGCAGTAAAGGTCTAGCACCTTCTCCCTGCCGGTAAGGGCTGCGTACTCAATGGCTTTCTCATAAAGCCGCTCCGCCTGGTTATGATTAATCTGATAAAATGCGCCGGGCGCCAGACGAAACTCCATACCGCACAGACTGTCCATTATATAGTCCTGACCCCAGATTGTGTAAAATTCACGACTCAGCACAGTATCCCCGGGAGCGGGATTCACATTTCCCATTATACTTACAGTTTCCGGGCAAATCTCCAAAATCTTTTCCACCAGCTCCTTTTTATGGGGAATTTCTCCCTTGCCCGTCACCAAAACGACCTGTCCCTCACCTGACTTTTCGCCCCAACGGCACATCAGCCTGCGGACACCTTGTCCACTTTCCGAGTCAAAAATGGGGATATTATATCTGTCAATCCACGCCTTAACTGCATCGGCGCACCGATTTCCATAGTCTGACTCAATCAGACATCTGTCTGTCGGGATAAGCTCATGGCTGCGCGCCCTGTAAAACCCCGTCACGGCACCGTTCTCATCTCTCCCCACAGTATAGATGGTCTTGTTTCTGTACCCGTTAATTTCCTTCGCCCCTAAAATCTCATCCACCTTAAGCTCAATGCCGCCAATATGTAAAAAGGCGTCCTCAACCCTCTTTTTCTTAAATTCCAGCTCCTCACGGTAGCTCATATGACGAAGGGCGCAGCCGCCACATTTACCGTAAACGGCGCAGTCAGGCGAAATACGCTCCGGAGAAGCTTCAAGAAGCCTTTCGATTTTCCCGTAAACAGCCCTTTTCCCAGTTTTTACAATGCGTATTTCCGCCCGCTCGCCACGGATAAGCCCTTTTACGAAAACAGCCCTGCCATCAAGCCTGACAATGCCCAGTGCCTCCGACGTGTATCCCACACACCTGTCGGTATAAATATCATTTTTTTGCAGCTCCATACTGCCTACCCCCATATATAGCCAAGGGGGACTTTATATTTTAAAGTCCCCCGGTAAACTTATATTACGATTACAGCGATGGCGCCGTTTACTGCGCTTATGCCCACCTTGCTGGGCTTTGACGCATAACTGTCAACCAGCTCGCTTGCAACCTTTTCCTCAATCTCCCTCTGGATTGTTCGGCGGAGATTTCTCGCGCCGTATTCAAGGGAATAGCTCTTTTCCGTAAGATAATCCACAACACTGTCGTCCCAGGTAAATTCAATACCACGTTCAGCCATACTGTCACGAAGCTCACTGAGCATAATTCCGGCAATGCTTCTGAAATTCTCCTCGGTAAGTCTGTTAAAGCATATTACCTCGTCAACCCTGTTAATAAACTCAGGACGCAAAAATTCTCTCAGCGCCTTCATGCTTCTGTCCTTATCCATATCCCCGACAGTGCCGCCAAAGCCAACTGTACCGCCGCCCTTTCTGTCACTGCCGGCATTGGTAGTCATTATGATAATGGTATTCTCAAAATTCACCGTTCTGCCGTGGGCGTCCGTAATCCTGCCGTCATCGAGAATCTGAAGCATAATGTTCATAACGTCCGGATGTGCCTTTTCAATCTCATCAAAAAGCACCACGGAATAGGGCTTGCGGCGTATTTTCTCCGTAAGCTGACCTGCCTCGTCATATCCCACATATCCCGGAGGCGAACCGATAATTCTTGAAACAGAGTGCTTCTCCATAAACTCCGACATATCCAGCCTTATAAGGCTCTCCGGCGCGTGGAACATATCCTCCGCAAGACGCTTAACAAGCTCCGTCTTGCCTACGCCTGTGGAACCTACAAATATAAAGCTCACCGGCTTATGCTTTGGAGAAATACCAATACGGTTTCTCTTTATCGCAGCGCACACAGCGTCAATAGCCTGGTCCTGACCCACAATGTGCTGACGCAGCCTGTCGCCCAGTTCAGCCAGCTTCTTATATTCATCCTCCTTAATATTGGAAGCAGGAATTCTTGTCCAAAGCTCAATAATTCTGGCAAGATTCTCCATGCCCAGTACAGGTCTGCCCTTTGCCTCGATTTTGCTCTTTTCGTCAAGGAGTGAGATCTCCGTGCTTTTAAGCTTTGCAAGCCGCTCAAAATCGTCGTCCTCCACAACGCCCTCCGCCCGGGAGAGAAGCTCATCACGCTCAAAGGTAACGTCGTCCAAATCCTTTTCCAACTTCGCAAGCCTTGCATAGTCTGGGTTTTTCAGATTGACGTCAGAGCAAGCCTCATCAATAAGGTCAATGGCCTTATCCGGCAAAAATCTGTCTGTAATATACCTCTCCGAAAGGATAACCGCCTGACGGCACATTTCCTCCGGGATAATAACACCGTGATACTCCTCATAGTAGTGGGAAATACCCTTTAAAATCCGAATTGAGTCCTCAATACTGGGCTCATTTACGGTAACAGGCTGAAAACGCCTTTCAAGGGCTGAATCCTTCTCAATGTGCTTGCGGTACTCCGCAAAGGTAGTAGCACCGATGACCTGAATCTCACCTCTTGAAAGCGCCGGCTTTAAAATATTGGCGGCGTTCATGGAACCTT
>CALWYM010000065.1 GCA_944385775.1 uncultured Oscillospiraceae bacterium
GGCCGCAAAGATTCATTCGTACATAATGAAGCTTCCCGACCAGTACGATACCATAATCAGCGAGGATGGAGGAAACATTTCAAAGGGGCAGAAGCAGCTTCTTACAATCGCAAGAGCCATGCTCTACGACTCAAAAATGCTTATTCTTGATGAGGCAACCTCAAATGTGGATACAAGCACCGAGCGCCAGATTCAGGATGCCATGCTGAAGCTTATGGCAAACAAAACCTGCTTTGTTATTGCTCACAGGTTGTCTACTATACAAAATGCCGATAATATCCTTGTTGTAAACGACGGAAATATTGTTGAGCAGGGCACCCACGACGAGCTTATGAAGAAAAAGGGATTCTACTACAAGATGTATGCCTCACAGTTTGAATGATTTACAGGAAAGCAAATGCGCAAATTGCATTTGCTTTCTTTTTGTATTTACTTTCCTGAATATCGATATGCACAATATATGAAATATTAAACTCGGTTAAAATTCATTATATCTATAAAAATATGTCAAAGGGTTGCAATTCTGAAAGTTTTAACATATAATACTTGTAGAATTAATCTTGGGGGATTGAGTATGAAGGAAATTTCAGCGATAGCAAAAGGAATTGCGCCATCTGCGACTCTTGCAATTAGCGCACTGTCAGCAGAGATGAAAGCCAAGGGTATAGATGTTGTTGGGTTTGGTGCAGGCGAACCTGATTTTGAAACCCCTGAAAATATAAAAAATGCCGGAATAAGAGCTATAATGGATAACCAGTCCCATTATACATCTTCTTCCGGTATTGTTGAGCTTAGAGCTGCCATATGTAAGTACCTGAGCAGAGAATTCGGAATAAGCTACGAACCAAGGCAGATTTGCGTTTCCAGCGGGGCAAAGCATATAATATATCTTGCTCTTCAGACTATTTTAAATCCTGGTGACGAGGTAGTTTTGCCTGCCCCTTATTGGGTAACATACATTGAGGCAATCCGTATGTGCGGCGGTGTTCCTGTTGTGGTCCAGACTACCGAGGAGCAGAGATTTAAGATTTCTCCTGAGATGCTAAACAGCGCCATAACCGATAAGACAAAGTGCGTTATTATGACAAACCCGTCAAATCCCACAGGCGTCATTTATTCTCCCGATGAGGTGAGAGCCTTGGGTGAAGTTATTTCCAAAAAAGATATTTATGTAATTGATGATGAGATATATGCTTCCCTTGTATATCGCGGAGAGTATCTCAGCTTTGCCGCCATAAATGATGACATGAAAGAGCGTACTATCGTGGTAAACGGAGTATCCAAGACCTATGCTATGACAGGCTGGCGCATCGGTTTTGCAGCGGCGAACAGGGAAATTTCTACCGCTATGGCTACATATTTGAGCCATTCCACCGGAAATCCATGCAATGTAGCGCAGTATGCCGCCCTTGAGGCGTACTCAGGCGACCAGAGCTCCGTTAAGGTTATGTGGGAAGCCTTTAACGAGAGAAGAAAATATTTTGTAAGCCGTGTAAATGAGATGAAATACGTAAGCTGCATAGAGCCAGACGCAGCATTTTATATATTTATGAATGTAAAGGGAATGTATGGCAAAAAGGTCCATGGAGAGGTTATTTCCTCCAGTGATGATTTCTGTCGTCTGCTTTTGAAGTACGGTCTTGTGGCAACCGTGCCAGGTACGGCTTTCGGTGCTGAGGGATATGTGCGCTGGAGCTACGCCACAAGTATGGACAATATAAAGAAAGGTCTTGATAGGCTGGAGGAGTTTATTAGCTTAGCTCAGTAATTTAAACCGGATAACACGATACCTTTGCGTATAATCTTACCAGGATTTTATGCAGGGGTATTTTGTGCTTTTTTGATTTTTATAATATAATACTCATATAACTTTCTGAAAAGAGAGGTGGTAGATACATGAAAAATGTGTATTTAATAGGGGGACCCATGGGAGTTGGAAAAACGGCTGTTTCAATGGAACTTAAAAAGCGTCTTGACAACGCGGTTTTCCTTGACGGAGACTGGTGCTGGGACGCTGACCCTTTTATAGTGACTGAGGAAACAAAAAATATGGTGCTGGATAATATAAAGTATGTTTTAAATAACTTTATTAAGTGCAGCCAGTATGAGAATGTAATCTTTGCATGGGTTATGAATACCCAGGAAATTGTAGATTCCGTGGTTTCTGGACTTAATCTAAACTCTTGCAGGCTTCATACAATTTCTCTTATTTGCAGTGAGGAGACCCTTGTGGAAAGGCTTTTATCGGATATTCACAGCGGTAAACGGGAGAATGGCATAATTGAAAAAAGCCTTGCCTATCTTCCCATGTATAAAAGCTTAAATACGGTTAAGATTGATACTACCGGAAAAAGCGTTTATGAGGTTGGGGATTTCATAGAAAAGCTCTGAGAGCAGTTTGTATCTTTTTACTGCTGAGCCTCATATACTGTAATGTCAAATAAGTATATGAGGTGACAGCATTGGGACATCGAGGTAATCCTTTTGGGTGGCTGTTTTTTTCAGCAGGTGCTATAATAATACTCTCTATGGTGCTGCCTTCAAGCTTTTGGTGGTTTGCCTTTGGAGCGTTGTTGCTTTGGATAGGAATTTGTATATTGAAAAGATAAGTCATAATTTCCCAATAAAAAAATATACTTCTCATAGAAGCTTTTTTTGTTGGGAGATTATTTTATGAAATTTATAACTAATTACAAGAGTCTGAGCTACAAAAAACCAATCTTAAAGTGCCAAATTCTGAAGGAGGAAACTTTGGACGTAAGTGTTCCGGAGGTGGAGCCTGATATTTTGCGAGTTATTACCACCGAATGTATCCCCATGCTCCGAAACAAGGAAAGCGAAGGAGGAAAAGTCACTGTCTCGGGAATGTGCGATATAATTATCCTTTATGAGCCTGAGCAGGGAGAAGGAGTTAAAAAGGTAACCACAACGGTACCGTTTTCCTATACGACAGAGGCGGAGGGAGCAGACCAGGATTCATACATAGTTGCTCAGGTTTGCCTTGTTTCTGCCGATGCCAGGTCGGTAACTTCAAGAACAGTTGCTGTACGGTTTGAACTTATGTATCTAATCGAGGCATATGGACAGTGGGATATAACGTACCTTGCTGGAATTGATGGTTCGGATACGATCCAGCTCGATTACGGAAAGGAAACTCTGGTGCTGCCCCAGTCTGTTACAGAACGGACATTTAACATAACAGACAGCGTTTCAAGTCAAAGGACAGATGAGATACTCTGCTATAATGTGACAATGGAGACAGATGAGCTCAAGCCGGTGGGAAGCAAGATAGTAGTCAAGGGCAGAGCAGTGACAAATGTTATATGTAACTACGAAGGAAGACCTTTTTCAATGAAAATAGAGAGTCCTTTTTCTCAGGTCGTGGACACTGACAGAGATATTGACGCTGAAAAATATGTAATCAAACTTATGCCAACGGGTGTTTATGTAACTTTAGGCTACTCTGAGGAAAGTTCGCGGGAGGAAATTTCCGTAGAAATACACGCTGTTGCACAGTGTGTAGCGTACTATGAGGAAGTAATTGATTACGTACGTGACTTATACGATACAAAAACACAGTTCACCTTTGAGAACAAAACAGAACGGGTTCAAAGCCTTTCAGGCTGGAATA
>CALWYM010000066.1 GCA_944385775.1 uncultured Oscillospiraceae bacterium
ACTTAAGGCATTTAAGGAGTGCCGCATTTCCGTTGGCGCTGAGAACCTTAATGAGAATCCCAAGGGTGCGTATACCGGTGAGGTTTCAGCCGAAATGCTTACCGACCTTGGAGTAAAGTACGTCATCATCGGTCACTCTGAGAGAAGACAGTATTACGGTGAGACTGATATAACCGTTAACAAGAAGATTCATGCAGCTCTCGAAGCCGGGCTTCAGCCTATTGTTTGTGTCGGTGAGACTCTTGAGCAGCGTGAGCTTGGCGTAACTCTTGAGCTCATTACACTTCAGGTAAAGACTGCTCTTGCCAATGTTCCGCCAGAGAAGGTCCGCAAAATCGTCATTGCGTATGAGCCTATTTGGGCTATCGGTACTGGAAAGACCGCTACTGCAGAGCAGGCCGGTGAGGTTTGCAGCGCTATAAGAGCTGTTATACGTTCCCTCTACGGCGCTCGTATTGCCAGAGCTGTCACAATTCAGTACGGTGGATCCATGAACGAGAAGAATGCTGCTGAGCTTCTTGCTCAGCCCGATATTGACGGTGGTCTTATCGGCGGAGCGTCCCTTGTTCCTGAGAAATTTGCAGCTATTATTGCCGCTGCCAACCAGGAGTAATTATGAAGAAACCTTTTACCCTTATAATTATGGATGGATACGGGATTGATATCCCGGATCCATCCAGAAATGCCATCGCTGCTGCAAGGACTCCGGTCTTTGACCAGCTTGTGGCTTCCTGCCCTCACTGCCTCCTTCAGGCTTCCGGAGAAGATGTTGGTCTTCCTGAAGGACAGATGGGTAACAGCGAGGTGGGACACACAAATATAGGCGCAGGACGGATTGTGTTCCAGATTCTGCCCAGAATAACGGTTTCCATTCGTAACGGTAGTTTTTTTGAAAATAAAGAATATATAGACGCGATGGACTCTGCCAAGGCAAATGGCGGCGCGCTCCACCTTTTCGGACTTATGTCAAACGGAGGTGTTCACAGCCACAATACCCATTTCTGGGCAGCACTTGAGATGGCAAAGCGTCGTGGACTTTCCAAGGTTTATATCCATTGCTTTATGGACGGCAGAGATGTGCCGCCTACCTCCGGCAAGGAGTTTATCCAGGAATGTAAGGATAAATGCGCTGAAATTGGTGTAGGACAGATTGCTACTATCTCCGGTCGTTATTATGCTATGGACCGTGATAATAACTGGGACAGAGTTGAAAAGGCGTACAGTGCCATTGTGTACGGCGAGGGCAACTTTGATGCAGATCCGGTTCACACCATGGAGGCTTCCTATGAGGCAGGGGTTACAGATGAGTTTGTGGTGCCTACTGTTTGCTGTAAGGAAGGCATGGTCAAAAGCGGCGATTCAATTATATTTATGAATTTCCGTCCCGACAGAGCAAGGGAGATTACCAGAGCCTTTGTAGATCCTGATTTCACCGGCTTTGAGAGGAGAAATGGGTTCTTCCCCGTCAAATACGTATGCACAGCTCAGTATGATGCTGCAATGCCGAATGTTACTGTGGCATATCCTCCGGAGGAGCTTAAAAACACCCTGGGTGAGATTATAAGTCAGAAAGGTATGACCCAGCTTCGCATTGCCGAAACCGAAAAGTATGCCCATGTGACTTTCTTCTTTAACGGAGGAGTTGAGACTGTTTGCCCTGGTGAGGACAGATGCCTTATTCCTTCACCAAAGGAGTTCCCGACCTACGACCTTATCCCCGAGATGAGCGCCTACAAGGTTGCCGACGAAGCGGTAAAGCGTATTGAGAGCGGCGAGTACGATATGGTCATTCTTAATTTTGCAAACTGCGATATGGTTGGTCATACAGGTGTTTTCGATGCTGCTGTCAAGGCTGTTGAGGTAGTTGACGAGTGTATGGGCAAGGTTGTGGCGGCTACGGACAGAATGGGTGGCGTCAGCTTTGTTACAGCTGACCACGGCAATGCCGATAAAATGCTTGATGAAAATGGCGAGGTATATACCGCACACACAACTAATCCTGTGCCCTTTATCGTAAAGGGTCTTGAGGATATTAAGCTTGCAGATGGCAGACTTGCCGACATAGCTCCAACTATGCTTGAAGCTATGGGCATTGAAAAGCCTGACGAGATGACGGGCACCTCTCTTATTATCAGATAATCATGTAATGATGAAAATCCTGCGGCAGAATTTGTCGCAGGATTTTTTATATCCTCCTTGGCGAAAATTATTCATTATAAATAAATAATTTTCCAATTATTTTTAATAGTTATTCAATATGAATATTGATAAATACAAAATAGTATTGTATAATTTATAGGCAAATTTGAAAAAGACCTTGGAGGGTTAAATATGAAAAAACTTATTAAAATTGCGGCATTAAGCCTGGCACTTGTGCTTTTGCTATGTTCTTGCGGCAACAGTGGGGACGAAGAAAATCAGGATATATCTGTATATACAAATGCATATTTTGCACCGTTCGAGTATTATGACGGCACTGAAATAGTCGGTGTAGACGTAGATATTATGAATATGGTAGGCGAGAAGCTTGGAAAGGGTGTTACATATACAAATGTAGATTTTGCTTCTATTATTGATAATGTATCTACCGGAAAGCTCTGCGACGTAGGTGCGGCAGGAATTACAATTACAGAGGCGCGACAGGAGCTTGTAGATTTTTCTGATCCGTATTTTACTTCTGTTCAGTATGTGATTTATCCTGCCAGTTCTATGGAGATTGACGGTACTGACGGCGATGTAAACTATATTCTCTGGGATTCACTGGCAGGAAAGAAAATTGGTGTTCAGATGGACACTACCGGCGACATTTATGTTGACGGGGAAATCAATGCCACAGAGGAAGATGAGAATTACGGATATAACGGCGTACTTTACGGAACAGGTGCTGAGCTTGTAAGATACGATAACGCACAGCTTGCGGTGGACGCCATTAACGCCGGTGGCGTAGACGTTGTGGTTGTTGACTATATCCCAGCCTCCTATATTGTGGATAAAAACAGCGGCTTTGAGTGTGCTGCGCTCTATTATGACGGCGGCGATGAGGCTGATTATCCTACCGAGGAGCAGTACGCCATATGCGTTACGGAGGGACAGGACGAGCTTCTTGAGGCAATTAACCAGGTTCTCTCCGAGCTTGGTGAGGACGGAATCAACGACCTTGTTATGAAGCACATGGGTCTTGAGGAGTAATTTTTAAGTACGGAAATATTGGATTTGAGTAGACGGAACAGGATCTCGGGCGCTGTTCCATCTGTATTATGGGGCGTAAGAGGGTGAGAGGATGAGTAAATTTATCAGACTTGTAATTGAAATATTCACCACGGAAACATACCTTGACAGTATGCTGTCAGGATTTGAAATGACAATAGTTATATCCCTAGGAGCTTCACTGCTTGGGCTTGTACTGGGTGTCCTGGTGGCAATCACGGGACTTTGGAGTTCAAAGAGTATTTTTGCTAAAATTCCAAAGGCAATAGCGAAAGTCTATGTTACGGTCATAAGAGGGACGCCTATGGCGCTTCAGCTATATATCATGGCTTTTGTAGTATTTGCCATAAGAGGCTTTCCTCTTACAGTTACGGCAATAATAGCTTTTGGAATAAATTCCGGGGCGTATGTTTCAGAAAATATTCGTGCCGGTATTTTGTCTGTTGACATAGGTCAGACAGAGGCCGGTCGCTCTCTGGGTCTTACTTCCTCGGCAACAATGCGGAAAATTGTTATTCCTCAGGCTATTAAAAATGTAATACCCTCCATAGGAAATGAGCTCATTGCCCTTATTAAGGAAACTTCCATTGTCAGTATGATTGGTATGTACGACTTGACATGCGCTGCAAGGAATGTGGGCAGCGGAAATAACCTAGCAAATAATCTTGCGCCGATGACCGTAGCTGCGCTGTTTTATCTTTCTGTGGTGTATCTTTTAACCTTTGGAATAAAGCGTATAGAGAGGAGGCTCAGAGAAAGTGATAAGCGTTAAAAACATATATAAGGATTTTGGGAGCCTTCATGTTTTAAAAGGCGTGTCTCTGGAAGTGGAAAAGGGCGGAAAATACGTTATAATCGGTCCCTCCGGCAGCGGAAAAAGTACGTTCTTGCGCTGTATGAACCTAATTGAAACACCGACCTACGGAGAGGTATGGCTTGACGGAGGACTCATAACCCCTGTCGACCCCTATCTTCACATAGACGTTATAATGACATCAAGGACGTTTAAGTCAATGAAGCAGTCAACCGGAAAAACCGATGACGAAATCATTATGGAGATTAAGAAGAAAGACCTTCTTAAAAAGCGTGAGGGCGCTGAATATAAGTCGCTGATTAAAAAAATAGAGAAGGAAAATACCATTGAATTCAATGCAGCCCGGCAAAAGATGGGTATGGTGTTTCAGCAGTTTAATCTTTTCCCGCACCTTACGGTAATGCAGAATATGACCCTGGCTCCGGTGTACAACGGAATTAAGACTAAGGAGCAGGCATCGGAAGACGCGCTGAAGCTTCTTAACAGGATCGGACTTTCAGACAAGGCGGATGAGTACCCAAACAAGCTTTCCGGTGGACAGAAGCAGCGTATCGCTATTGTAAGGGCGCTTTGCATGGAGCCGGAGGTAATGCTTTTTGATGAGCCAACCAGTGCCCTTGACCCCGAAATGGTGGGTGAAGTTCTTGACGTAATGAAGGACCTGGCAAGGGAAGGGATGACAATGGTGGTTGTCACCCACGAAATGGGATTTGCCAGAGAGGTGGGAGATAGGATTATATTTATGGACGGCGGCTTAATAGCCGAGGAAGGTACGCCGGAGGAAATTTTTGAGCACCCGAAAAGCCCACGTCTTCAATCTTTTCTGGCAAAGGTTCTGTAAAATTTTAAAACCTCTGAACTTTTCTGATTATTTTCTGTCTTAATAAGTAGAAGATGAAAAGGAGGGTTTATCCATGAAAAGAAAATTTTTGCAGTGTTTGTGTGTAGCCATTATTGTGGCGCTTCTTTTTTCCTCATGCAGCGCCAGTAAAGGCAGTGACAGTTCCTCATCACTTAACGGAGCAACGTCTACGGAAAGTGAGAATGTAAGTTTATCTATGGACGAAGCAGATTCTGCTCCGCCACCGGAGGAAACAGGGGAGGAAATAGGTCAGGGCAGTCTTTCAGAAAAACCCGACGGGGATTTTACGGAGAAAATAATCTATTCAGCTAACGCAAATATTGAGACGACAGAATTTGACCAAACGGTAGACAATGTTTATACTCTCGTGGATACATACGGCGGGTATATTGAATCCTCCTATGTTACCGGAAAGGATTACAGGGAGGAATTTTACGGCTACCAGAGCTATCGCTACGCAGAGTTCGTCATAAGAGTGCCGGTACAGGGTTACGGCAGCCTTACAGGCGAGCTGGATACCCTGGGGAATGTACTGAGCATTAATGAGATCTCTGACAATATTACTGTAAAATTTTACGACTCCCAGTCAAGGCTTGATACGTACAAAATCGAGGAGCAGCGGCTTCTTGCCATGCTGGAAAAGGCGGAGACCGTTACCGATATGATTGAGATAGAAAGCCGTATATCTGAGGTGCGGTACGAGATTGAATCGTTAGAATCACTGCTCAGAACATGGCAGAACCAGGTGGATTACAGTACCGTTACGATCTCAATTAACGAGGTAAGGGAGCTTACTCCGAAGGTAGAGCGGGAAAGAAGCTACTGGCAGCAGATATGGGACGGTCTTAGGGACTCTGTAAGGTCAATAGGAAGGTTCTTTAAAGATTTGTTTATGGGTTTTGTAATTTCACTGCCTGTTGTTATAACCGTTGCCCTCGGAGCGACCGCTATTATCCTTATAATTAAAAGGATAGTAAAGGTGATAAAAATGAAAAAACTTAAGAAAAAGGACGACGGCGAAAGCTGAGCGGGTTTTATTCAGAATTATAAAAATACAAACAAAAAGTGACGCAGACAGAGGGCTGTGTCACTTTTTTATTTGCTTTACTTTTGAAAAGAAATGTGGTAACATCATAGGAAGAAAATAATTGGAGAAGGTTTTATAATGCTAAGTAAGCTTAAGGAGCTTGAGAGGAAATATACAGAGCTGGAGCGTAAGCTTATGGAGCCTGAGGTTTATTCGGATAACGCCCTGTATTCAAAGCTTGCCCGTGAGCGGAGAGAGCTTCAGCCCGTTGTAGATACGTACAGAAAGAGGGTTGCGGCGCAGAAGAGAATAGAGGAAGCCAAGGAGCTTTTAGGCGACCATGAGCTTTCGGATATGGCGCAGGAAGAAATTGATTCGGGTAAGCGTGAAATAGAGAAGCTTGACAGGGAACTTAAGATTTTGCTTTTGCCGAAGGACCCGAATGACGAGAAAAATGTTATTATGGAAATACGCTCCGGTGTGGGTGGCGAAGAGTCAGCCCTTTTTGCCCACAGCCTTTTCAGAATGTATTCAATGTACGCTGAAAATAGAAAATGGAAATATGAAATTGCCAATATTAATGAGACAGAGCTTGGCGGCATAAAGGAAATAAGCTTTATTATTGAGGGGCAGGGCGCGTATTCCAGGCTTAAATTTGAATCCGGAGTTCACCGTGTTCAGCGTGTTCCCGATACGGAATCCGGAGGAAGAATACACACAAGTACCGTTACGGTTGCCGTACTGCCGGAGATGGACGAGCTTGAATTTCACATTAATCCAAACGATTTGCAGATAGATACCTTTCGTTCCACAGGAGCGGGTGGGCAGAAGGTTAATAAAACAGAGTCGGCAATCAGAATAACCCATATTCCTACGGGAATGGTGGTTGAATGTCAGGACGAGAGAAGTCAGTATAAAAATAAGGACAGGGCCATGAAGATCCTGGCTTCACGCCTTTATGAGGCGGAAAAGGAAAAGCGAGACGCAGCCGTTGCCGCTGAGAGAAAAAGTCAGGTGGGAACAGGTATGCGTAACGAGAGAATCAGGACATACAACTTTCCTCAGGGGAGAGTTACCGACCACAGAATAAACCTGACACTGTATAAAATAGATGAGATTATGGATGGTAATCTTGATGAGATAATAGACGCTCTCATTACAGCGGACCAGGCGGAAAAGCTTAAAAGCGGAGAGTATTAATATTATGGAAACGAAGATCTTCACAAAAGAAACAATCGGGGAAGCAGCGGAGATTCTCAAAAAGGATGGAGTTTTGGCTGTTCCCACGGATACTATTTATGGGCTTGCGGCAAATGGTCTTTCCGAAAAAGCCATTGACAAGGTGTATGAGGCGAAAAATCGACCGGAAACCAAACCTATAAGTCTTTTTGTAAGAAGCATGAGGGAAGCGGAGAGCTTTTGCCTTAATATACCTGAAAGTGCGTATAAGCTTGCCCGGCTTTTTTGGCCGGGACCGCTGACCATGATTTTTAAGGCTGGGGTTAAGGTACCTCGCCTGCTTACAGCCGGCGGCGATACAGTTGGAGTAAGATGCCCGGATAATGAGCTTACTCTGGAGCTTTTAAGGCTTACAAAGCTGCCTCTTACGGGAACTTCGGCAAATTTGTGAGGAGGAGAAAACGCTGAGGATAAAGACCAAGTGCTTTTATATTTTGATGGAGTTATTGACGGCGTTGTTGACGGAGGAAAATGCGGCGGAGGGGTGGCTTCCACGGTTCTTGACATGACCGGGGACAAGCCGAAAATTCTTCGTCAGGGTGCGCTTTCAAGGGAAAATCTGGAGAAAGCTTTAGGAGCTGAGGTTTTATAAATGATTATCGGTATTACCGGCGGTACGGGAGCGGGAAAAACTACTGCGCTGAAAGCCATTGAACGGTTGGGAGGATTCATAATTGATTGTGATGAGGTTTACCATAGCCTTCTGAAAAACAGCCGTGAAATGAAAGAGGAAATAAACAGACGTTTTCCTGGCGTGGTTTCAGACGACACCGTTGACACAAAAAAGCTTGGAGCCATTGTTTTCAAGTCTGAGGAAAGCCTTCGGGATTTAGATAATATAACTCATCCACATGTGGTGGAGGAGACAAAGAGAAGGATAGAGAAGGAGCGGCAGCGGGGTTGCGGGATTTTTGCAATAGACGCAATCGGGCTTTTTGAGTGCGGTCTGGGAGCGCTGTGCGATGTCACTGTTTTTGTTACTGCTCCCAGGGAGATACGCGCAAAGCGTATAATGAACCGTGAGAATATATCTATGGAATATGCCATGATGCGTATTGATTCTCAGAAGAAAGACGAGTTTTTCAGAAAAAGGTGTACATACACACTGGAAAATAATTTTGACAGCGAAAAATCCTTTAGTGAGTATTGCTACGGGTTTTTTAATAATATTATAAGGAGAGATTAAAATGTCTGATAGAAAAAATGAGCTTTTCTATAAAAAGCATCACCTGGCGGATATAATGGACGCCGGTGAAAAGCAGCTTTGCGAAGAATACTGCTCAAAGTACATGAATTATCTTGACGCAGCAAAGACTGAGCGTCTTGCCGTCAAGAAGGCGATAGAGCTTGCCGAGAAGTACGGTTTTAAGCCCTTTAAGTACGGAGAGACTTACTCCGCAGGAGACAAGATATATAAGTCAGTCAGGGGCAAGGCATTGATTTTGGCAGTTATAGGCAAAAAGAACCTTGAGGAGGGCGCTCATATCTGCGCCGCTCACATTGATTCTCCCCGTATTGACCTTAAACAGGTCCCTGTAATGGAAAAGGATGAGGTTGCATACTTCAAGACCCATTATTACGGCGGAATCAGAAAGTATCAGTGGGTTGCCATACCGCTTGAGCTTCACGGTGTTGTTGTTAAGAAGGACGGAACCGTTGTGGATGTAAATATTGGCGGCGATCCTGCTGACCCGCAGTTTATGATTTCCGACCTGCTTCCGCACCTGGCTTCAAAGCAGAGCCAGCAGCCTCTTTCTACCGCAATTAAGGGCGAGGACCTTAATCTCATTATAGGCACCATTCCTGCGGCTGATTCTGAGGGCACTGACAGGGTAAAACTCAATGTCCTTGAGATACTCAACGAGAAGTATGGCATTGTTGAGGAGGACTTCCTCTCCGCTGAGCTTGAGATTGTACCTGCATTTAATGCCAGGGAAATCGGTCTTGACAGAGGTCTTATCGGCGGCTATGGTCACGACGACAGGGTCTGTGCTTTTGCTGAGCTTCAGGCTATTTTTGATATTGAAGATCCTGAGTACACAGCCGTATGTATCCTTGCGGATAAGGAGGAGGTTGGATCTACCGGTATTACCGGTATGGGAAGTGAGGTCTTTGAGTGCTTCATGGGTGACCTTTGTGAGCAGCAGGGTGCTAATATGTATCACTGCTTTGAAAACTCCTTCTGCATTTCTGCTGACGTTACAAACGCCTTTGACCCGTCCTTCCCGGAGGTTTCAGAGAAGCAGAATAACGCAAAGCTCAACTATGGTTTCGGCGTAATGAAGTTTACCGGCAGAGCCGGAAAGTCCGGAGCAAACGACGCTTCCGCAGAGGTTGTGGGCAGAGTCAGAAAGATATTCTCCGAGGCAAATGTTGTATGGCAGACCGGTGAAATCGGCAAGGTTGACGAGGGCGGCGGAGGAACTGTTGCCGGAACTCTCTCAAAGAGAAATATTGACACCATTGACGCCGGAGTTCCCGTTATTTCCATGCACGCTCCTTATGAGCTTGTGGCAAAGTTTGACTGCTACATGGCATATAAGGGAGTTAAGGCAGTTTACATGGAAAAGTAATTTAGTTTTATGAATGAAAGCCCCCTTTGAAGGACAAACTTCTATCAAAGGGGGCTTTTTATGTTTACTTTTTCCGAATCAGACAGCGAAAATAAAATAGAGCAGGATGTGTACCAGAAAAATCAGATTCAGGATATGGCCTCATCTACCGTAACAGGAGAAAAAGGCAATATACACTGTATAACAATCGTGGGACAAATTGAAGGACATGTGCTTTTGCCGTCAGACACAAAAACCACAAAATACGAGCACGTCCTTCCTCAGCTTGCAGCCATCGAGGAAAGCGACGAGATAGATGCCCTTCTCATTCTTCTTAATACAATGGGAGGTGATGTGGAGGCAGGACTTGCAATATCCGAACTGATTGCCGGAATGTCAAAACCAACCGCGTCTTTAGTTCTGGGCGGTGGTCACTCAATAGGGGTTCCCCTTGCAGTGGCTGCTGATATGTCAATGATTGCGCCCTCGGCAGCCATGACAATTCATCCCGTAAGATTAAACGGAGTGGTTATAGGCGTTCCTCAGACATATAATTATTTTTCCAGAATCCAGGACAGAATAGTGTCATTTGTAACAGAAAATTCCAATATTTCAAGCCAGCGTTTTACAGAGATGATGATGAAGACGGGTGAGCTTGCCGCCGACGTGGGTACGGTGATATACGGTCAGGAAGCGGTGGACTCCGGGCTTATTGACAGGGTTGGCGGTCTTGCCGATGCGCTTGGTTATCTTCACGAAAGAATAGAGGAAAATAGGCGGGCACGCAGCGTTTAATCTGCGTGCCCATGTTTATTTAGGAAAACTAAGACCCGACATAAAGCCGTCAAGGGATATGCACTGAATGTCACCGGCAATGACTTTGTTTTTGCAAACGATAATATCCGCCACAACCTGGGAATCCACGCCGGGGTAGTTTAAAACCTCATATGTATAACGTGTGGCCTCAAGCCCGGCATATTCGGTCAGGTCAAAGCCCTGACTTTCCTGAAGGCTGTTATACTCGGCATACACCTGGGAAAAGGTTTGTGGGATTATTACGTCCTGCTGCTCGATAGGTACTTCATTGACCTCCCAGCCGTAGCCCTGCAAAAATTTCACTCTGTCCTCATTACTTTTGACAGAGAGATTCCCGGCGGTCACAGAATTTCCGTCATTTCCTGAGGTCAAAATGACTATTACTGCAATTATCATTGCAAGCGCTAATAGTACGGCTATGACCCTGCTTTTGTTAAATTTTGTGGTAAATATGAACATAAGTAATCACCTCTGGACTGTTATTAATACATAATATTTAAGCAGTGCGGTAATTATTCCACACTTAAGCTCCCT
>CALWYM010000067.1 GCA_944385775.1 uncultured Oscillospiraceae bacterium
ATAAAGATTGGATTAAACTCGTCAAGAACATTCTGAAGGGCGTCGGTAACGTCCTTAGTTGTCTTTTCCCACTCGGCGACAACAAGACGATAACGCTCGTCATTTGTAATCATACCGCGACGGAACATATTTTCAATGTTAACAACCTTTTTCTCTGTTGCGGCGATAAGCTCTTTCTTCTCGGAAGGAACAGTCATATCGGCAACTGAAATGGTCATACCGCTCTTTGTGGAGTATTTATATCCCTGTGCCTTAACATTATCAAGCATTTCAACAGAGATTGCAAAGCCGTGCTTTTCAATGCACTTGTCAATTATCTTTCCAAGCTCCTTCTTGCCGACACGGAAGCTTATCTCCATGTCAAGCTGGTGCTCGGGATCGGTACGGTCCACAAAACCAAGATCCTGAGGGATCGGGTTGTTGAAGATAATACGACCGACAGTAGTTTCAATAATACCGGTTTTCTTAACGCCGTCAATCTCACGGGTCATTCTGACCTTTATAGGTGCGTGCATACCTACATCACCAGACTGATAAGCCATAATGGCCTCGTCTGGGGAGATAAACGCCTTGCCGGTACCCTTCTCCTCCCTGGTAAACGTCAGATAATAGGAGCCCAGAATCATATCCTGAGTAGGAATTGTAACCGGCAGACCGTCACGCGGGTGAAGCAGGTTGTTGGCGGACAGCATGAGGATACGGGCCTCAGCCTGAGCCTCAGCTGAAAGTGGCACATGAATAGCCATCTGGTCGCCGTCAAAGTCCGCGTTAAATGCGGTACAGACAAGGGGATGAAGCCTGAGAGCACGTCCCTCAACAAGGATTGGCTCAAATGCCTGTATTCCCAGACGGTGAAGCGTAGGAGCACGGTTAAGGAGCACCGGGTGGTCCTTAATCACCACATCAAGGGCATCCCAAACCTCTGTGCGACCCTTATCCACCATTTTCTTGGCAGATTTAATGTTATTTGCAACACCGTCCTCCACCAGCTTCTTCATAACGAAGGGGCGGAACAGCTCGATCGCCATTTCCTTAGGCACTCCGCACTGATAGAGCTTAAGGTCAGGACCTACAACGATAACAGATCTTCCGGAATAGTCAACACGCTTACCCAGAAGGTTCTGACGGAAACGTCCCTGTTTACCCTTAAGCATATCGGAAAGACTCTTAAGAGGTCTTGAGTTTGCTCCGGTAACGGCTCTTCCCCGGCGACCGTTATCCATAAGTGCGTCAACAGCCTCCTGAAGCATACGTTTCTCGTTTCTGACTATAATATCAGGAGCGTGAAGCTCAATAAGTCTCTTAAGACGGTTATTTCTGTTAATTACACGCCTGTAAAGGTCATTAAGGTCAGAGGTAGCAAACCTACCGCCGTCAAGCTGGACCATAGGTCTAATGTCAGGCGGAAGAACAGGCAGTGCCTCAATAACCATCCACTCCGGCTTGTTGCCGGATTTAAGGAAGGACTCAACAACCTCAAGACGCTTTACTATCTTCGCTTTCTTCTGACCGCTGGCAGTCTGAAGCTCCTCACGGAGGGAGGCTGAAAGCTTATCGCAGTCAATCTTCTGAAGCAGCTTTTTGATTGCCTCCGCACCCATTCCTGCGTCGAAGTCGTTTTCATACTTCTCACGCATATCCCTGTATTCCTTTTCGGTGAGAAGCTGATTTTGCTGAAGCGGCGTATCGCCCGGGTCAATTACAATGTAGGAAGCAAAGTACAAAACCTTTTCCAGTATGCGGGGTGTAAGGTCAAGAATGAGACCCATTCTTGAGGGAATACCCTTAAAATACCAGATGTGAGATACCGGAACCGCCAACTCTATATGACCCATTCTCTCACGGCGAACCTTGGAGCGAGTAACCTCAACTCCACATCTTTCGCAGATCTTGCCCTTGTAGCGTATCTTTTTATATTTACCGCAGTGGCACTCCCAGTCCTTTGTAGGTCCGAAAATTCTCTCGCAGAAGAGACCGTCCCTCTCAGGCTTAAGCGTACGGTAATTTATAGTCTCCGGCTTTTTTACCTCGCCGTATGACCATTCACGAATCTTTTCCGGAGAAGCAATTCCTATCTGAATAGCATCAAACGTAGCGTAACCCATCTACTTATTTCTCCTCCTCATCATCAGTAAATACTTCGTCATCGTAGCTATCGTCATCTTCCTCGTCATCGCCAAAGTCACTGACACCAAAATCATCATCGTCATCGTCGTCATCAGACGCGCTGTCGGAATTCTGCATATCCTCCACGTCCTCAACGGCGTAGCCCGCGGACACGAACTCATCGTCTCTTGAGTGATAGCTCTCGTTTTCGACACCGCGGAAGCCCTGGGCGTATTCATCTTCCTCATCGTCCCTAAGCTCAATCTCGGCTCCGTCCTTGTCAAGAACCTTAATATCAAGGCACAGTGCCTGAAGCTCCTTGACGAGAACCTTAAAGGACTCAGGAATACCCGGCTTCGGAATGTTATGACCCTTAACAATGGCCTCGTAGGCTCTTACACGTCCAGTAACATCGTCGGACTTAAATGTGAGGATCTCCTGAAGAGTATAGGCAGCACCATATGCCTCCAGTGCCCAAACCTCCATTTCTCCGAAACGCTGACCGCCGAACTGAGCTTTACCGCCCAAAGGCTGCTGGGTAACAAGGCTGTACGGACCGGTGGAACGGGCATGAATCTTATCGTCAACAAGGTGGTGAAGTTTAAGGAAGTAAACGTAGCCGACAGTAATCGGGCTATCAAAGGGCTCGCCGGTACGTCCGTCATAGACGACGCTCTTTCCGTCGGGACGGAGACCTGCCTGACTGAGAAGGTCATGGATTTCGCTTTCCTTGGCGCCGCCAAATACAGGCGTTGCCACCTTCCAGCCCAGAGCCTGTGCCGCGTAGCCCAGATGAACCTCAAGCACCTGTCCAATATTCATTCGTGAAGGAACACCCAGTGGGTTAAGGCAAATATCAAGAGGAGTTCCGTCTGGCAGGTAAGGCATATCCTCCTTGGGGAGAATACGGGACACAACGCCCTTATTACCATGACGACCGGCCATCTTGTCGCCCACGGATATTTTTCTCTTCTGAGCTATATAAACACGTACAACGGTATTTACAGACGGGCTGAGCTCATCGCCGTTTTCACGGGTAAATACTCTGACGTCAACAACAATGCCACTTTCGCCGTGAGGAACCTTAAGGGAGGTATCTCTTACCTCTCTTGCCTTCTCTCCGAAGATTGCGCGGAGAAGTCTTTCCTCTGCAGTCAGGTCCGTTTCGCCCTTTGGCGTAACCTTACCAACAAGAATATCGCCTGCATGAACCTCGGCGCCAATGGTAATAATTCCGCGGTCATCAAGATACTTGAGGGAATCCTCGCCAACTCCCGGAATATCACGGGTGATTTCCTCCGGACCCAGCTTTGTATCTCTGGCGTCTGTCTCATGCTCCTCAATATGGATAGAGGTAAATACGTCTTCTCTTACAAGCCTCTCATTAAGGAGGATAGCGTCCTCATAGTTATAGCCCTCCCAGGTAGTAAAGCCAACGAGAAGGTTTTTACCAAGAGCAATCTCACCGTTTGAGGTTGCGGGACCATCTGCAAGAACGGTCTGGTAGGCAACTCTCTCGCCCACGGACACAACGGGCTTCTGATTTATGCAGGTATCGCCGTTGCTGCGGGCAAACTTAATAAGGTGATAATCCTTGATTTCACCGGAATCATATTTGACAGTAATAGTTGTGGCATCAACGTAGGTAACAACACCGTCTCCCTCGGAAAGGACGCAGACAGCTGAGTCAATAGCGCACTTGTGCTCGATTCCGGTTGCAACAATAGCGGCTTCGGTGGTCATAAGGGGCACCGCCTGACGCTGCATGTTAGCACCCATAAGAGCACGGTTAGCATCATCGTTTTCAAGGAATGGAATCATGGCGGAAGCCACGGACACCATCATTCTCGGTGATACGTCAATATAGTCTACCCTGCTGCGGTCAACGTCAATGATCTCGTCACGGTGACGGCAGACAACACGGGAATTTACAAGGCAGCCGTTTTCGTCCAGAGGCTCGCTGGCCTGGGCAACAACATACTGGTCCTCCACATCTGCTGTCATATAATGGACCTCATCGGTAACCCTGCCTGTCTCCTTATCTATCTTACGATAAGGCGCCGCAAGGAATCCGTATTCATTTACCTTCGCATAGGACGCAAGGTAGGAAATAAGTCCAACGTTTGGTCCTTCAGGAGTCTCAATAGGACAGAGACGTCCATAATAGCTGTAATGAACGTCACGGACATCAAAGGACGCACGCTCACGGGAAAGACCGCCTGGACCGAGAGCGGATACACGACGCTTATGAGTGAGCTCTGCCAGCGGGTTATTCTGGTCCATAAACTGAGACAGCGGTGATGAACCGAAAAACTCCTTTATTGCGGCAGTTACAGGTCTTATATTAATAAGGCTCTGGGGAGTTACACTCTCCATATCCTGCAAGCTCATACGCTCACGGATAACCCTTTCCATACGGGAAAAGCCGATACGAACCTGGTTCTGGAGCAGCTCGCCTACGCTTCTGAGTCTGCGGTTTCCGAGGTGGTCAATATCGTCCACATCTCCGCAGCCGTGAGCAAGGTTTCCAAGATACCCAACGGTAGCAAAAATATCGTCGGGGATTATAAATTTAGGAACAAGCTCGTCAATGTTGTCCCTGATAGCTTCCTTAAGCTCCTCACCTGAGTACTTCTCAAGAAGACCCTTAAGTATGACCCAGCGAACACGCTCTTTAATTCCAAGCTCCTCTACGGGGTCAAAATCCACAAAACGGTTAAGAGGCACCATACCGTTGCCAAATACCTTAACCTCCTTGTCGCCATCTCCGGCAACATACGCCTCAAGAAGACCGAGGGAATCAAGCTCAAGAGCCCTGTCGTGAGTAATAACCTCGCCGGCTTCTGCAATAATCTCGCCGGTAAGAAGGTCGGCTATTGGACGTGTAAGGGTCTTGCCACTGATCCTTGTCCACGCCGCAAGCTTTTTATTGTACTTATAGCGTCCCGCCGTGGAAATATCATATCTTCTGGGATCAAAAAACAGATTAAAAATAAGGTTCTCTGCCGAATCCACCGTCGGAGGATCTCCCGGACGAAGACGTCTGTAAATTTCAATAAGAGATTCCTCTCTCGTATGGCAGGCGTCCTTATCTATGGTGGATACTATTCTCTCATCGTTTCCGAAAATTTCCTTAAGCTGCTCATCAGTAACGGCACCAGCCTCACCGCCGGCCATTGAAAGCCATGTGTAAGGCTCCTCAGTCCGTTTTCCGATGGCACGAAGGAAACATGTAATAGGAAGCTTTCTGTTCTTATCGATACGCACGTTGAACATATCGGAAGAATCAGTCTCATACTCAAGCCATGCGCCTCTGTAAGGGATTACGGTAGTGGCATACACAGACACACCGGTCTTGTCGGTAGTCTTTTCGTAGTATGCGCCCGGCGAACGGATAATCTGGGAAACAATAACTCTGCCGGCGCCGTTAACAATAAAGTTTCCTCCGTCGGTCATAAGCGGGAAATCTCCCATAAAGATCTCCTGCTCCTTAATTTCCTCTGTCTCCTTATTGCTCAGGCAAACGCTTACCTTAATTGGCACCGCATAGTTTGCATCTCTCTCCTTGCACTCCTCAACAGAGTACTTGGGAGCCTCATCCATCTTGTAATCCACAAATGTAAGCTCGAGGTTTCCGGTGTAGTCGGTGATAGGTCCGATGTCCTTGAAAACTTCACGGAGACCAGTCTCCAAAAACCATTTGTACGAATCCTTCTGAATCTCGAGAAGGTTCGGCATGTCGCATATTTCCTCTGATTTGGCAAAACTTTTCCTCAGGGTCTTACCATACCATACGTCCTTTGGCAACTTGCTTCACTCCTTGTTATAATATCGGTCTGGGGCAGAACGAGTAAATTGTACGTTTTGATACGCTAGGCTGCGTTGTATCTTTTTTCACCTATGTGCTTGATTTTTTCCCGTTTTGTGGTATATTAAATGTAATCAAATGGGTGAGTGGCGATACTTGCGCAGCATAGAATCAGTTTATTATAGCAATACTGTCTCTATCTTGTCAAGTGTTTTTGCTCAAAAATTTGATTTTTTCATTTTTATCCCTCCGAAAAATTTTTGAGAAATATCAAATTTTTCCTTGACTTTTCGATAATTAGTGATATAATAGCTATTGCTCGTCAGGTAAATGCGATGAACAGTAATAAGTATGCGAGAGTGCTGGAATAGGTAGACAGGCACGTTTGAGGGGCGTGTGTCGTATGGCGTGTGAGTTCAAGTCTCATCTCTCGCACCAAAAAGCTCAGAGCTTTGTTTGCTCTGAGCTTTTTCTTTTTTTGAAATTGACCGTTTAGCCGATAGGTGGTAAAATAAAATCCATAATTTGCTTGGAGAATAATATGAAACAAAAAAAAATTTTGCTTTTAGCTTCCATTCCCCTTCTTCTTTCCATTGCATTGTTTTTTTCCGGAACGGTGTTATGGTGGCAGTACGGGCTTTTTACCGCGCTTCTTCTCGGCATATTCATGTACTCCGGGGAAAATACCCGCTTTATGCTTACAGTGTTTTTCGTTGTTCTCTCACTATTTATCCTTTTCCCCAACACAGGGGACGACTGGCTCAGAGAGCCTCTCGGTCGGAGAATAAGCAGTCTATACGACCTTTTTCGGGAAGTTTATCAGAAGTGGTCAACTAATAACAGCCGTATTTCCGGAAACATTCTCGCCTATTCTGCCGCGTCACGAAAAATCCTAAGGGAGCTTATGCGCTGTTCAATTACCCTGGGAATTATAGTTATGGTGAAGAAAATCAGCGGTTTTAAATCACCCTGGGCACTTTTTATTGCGGCAGCAGCAATAATCGCCGTACCGAGAGACCTTTTCCGTCAGGTTTACCCCTGGGCGGCAGGCTTTTTCAACTATGTACCGCCTGTTCTCCTCTTTCTTTCCTGTATTTATATGGTTAGGAATGTGTTCTCCGGCAAGGCTCCCGATACTGCGCCGGCAGGCTGCGCGGCTGTATTTATTATGAGTTTTCTCTCCCAGCTTTTTATTGAGACTTATACCATTTCATTTATCTTTGGGAGTATTTCCCTTCTTATGCTGGAGCTTATAACCCGTAAAAAAGTCTCCCCCGTCGTTCTCTCCATGCTTATGGGAAGTGTGCTTGGCGGTTTGCTTCTTTTTATGTCTCCGGCATACAGTCAGCAGTCCCTTACCACAGGCGCTTACCATGTATCCATGAGTTTTAAGGGGCTTCTTCTCACAGGGAAAAGCCAGCTTTCCGAAGTTCTGCACTATTTTATTCTAGACTGTCCGGTAATTTTTGTCTCTCTCACCGTAGTCCCTGTCTGGCGGTTTTTTTGTAAAAAAAGTAAACAAAGCATTGATTTCATTATATTTCTCGGTCTTGCTGTTCCCTTTGCATATTTTACTGCCGGTTATGTTTTAGAGCGATATTTTTCATCTCTCGCCGTCAACACATTGATTGTGGCAGTATGGGTAATCAGCCTTCTTTTGTCAGTTTTACTTTGGAACAGGTGCAAAAACCGTCTGCTCTCCCTCTTCCTCATACTTTGCTCACTGGTTGCCGTGGCTCCGCTTCCCTTTATCTCACCAATCGGGTTCCGCTGTATGTACCTGTCCTACGTTCTGATGATTCTGGCTGTAGCAGTTATGTTGTCGGATAAGGAAAGAATTTCTTTCCCATCAATTTCAAAAGCTCTCTCGGTATTTTGTCTCGGAGCCGTTTTTCTGTTTTACCTTTCCATATACGTACCCATTGGAAAAACAGAACTTGAAAGGACAAGACTTTTAACTGGCGCCGTCGATGCAGAGGACACCTCAGTTGAGATACCGCCCTACCCTAACGCCAGCTATCTGTGGGACACTGTCTCTCCGAAGCTTCAGCAGACTTATTATGTAAATGAACCAGGAGATTTGGAAATTACCATTTCAGAGAGGTAATTATTATGAAATACTACATTAAGCTTATGCGTCCTAAGCACTATGTGAAAAACGTTCTGATACTTTTGCCCCTTGTATTCAGCGGCAATTTGTTTGAGACGAGGTATATCCCACGTGTTGCTTTGGGCTTTGTACTGTTTTCCCTGCTCTGCTCTACCATATATATAATAAACGATATATGCGACAGGGAAAAGGACCGATTGCACCCGGAAAAAAAGCGCCGTCCTATTGCCAGTGGTAAGGTTTCCGTCAGAAACGCCGTTATTTTTTGTGTTTTTATATACGCTGTGATAATTGGTGTCGGGATTTTCGCAAAGCTCCCCACTGCGTCATGGATATTTTTGCTGCTTTATCTGGTCCTTAACATAGGATATAATATGGGGCTTAAAAACGTACCCATAGCGGACGTTACAATTCTGGTGTCCGGCTTTCTGCTCCGGCTACTTTTCGGCTCCGCCATAACGGGAATATCAATTTCAAGCTGGCTTTATCTTACTGTAATTACCGTTTCATTTTATATGGGACTCGGAAAACGAAGAAACGAGCTTAAAACCACCGCTGAAACTACCCGCTCCGTGCTGCGCTACTATCCATATGAATTTCTAGACAAAGCAATGAACATGACAATGACTCTGGCGATAGTGTTCTATGCCCTATGGACGGTAAGTGGAAGTTCAGACCTTGTACCTACAAGCGAGCTTGTTTGGACTGTCCCCATGGTCATAATTCTCTGTCTTAAGTACAGCCTTACCATCGAGGGAGCTTCCGATGGGGACCCGGTAGAGGTACTCTTTCACGATAAAGTTCTCATTGTCCTTGTAGGTATTTTCATCGCCCTTATTATGTCAATGCTTTACGGAGTAATCTGAGGGTATATACAAAAATCGTCCTGTTCTGACATGGAACAGGACGATTTTTCGTTACAATATTGTCTCCATCTCCACCTTTTGAGGAACCAGCCCTTGCCTTTCATAAAATTCATAGGCACTTTTATTGAGGCTCCACACATTCAGTGTAAGATTGTAGCAGCCGGTCTCTTTGGCATAATTTTTCAGGTATTGAAACATCGCCGTCCCAATTCCCTTGCCTCTGAACCTTTCGTCAACGCAAAGATCGTTAATATGAAGTGATTTAACATCAGTAAGTATATTGCTCCCCTGCTGAACCTGAAAACAGCAAAACGCGTGGGCAACCACCTGACCATCTTCCTCACATACGAATATAGGCTCCGTTTTCTCCGTTATCATCTTTTGAAGATCGTTGTCGATAAATTTACGACCGCCCTTTTTAAAAAGATCCGGGCGCCCCTTATAATGTACCATGTTGACCTGAAATAAAAGTGAATTTATGGCAGGAATATCCCTGACCTCAGCTTCTCTGATTATCATTTTTCCTCCTTGACTTATGACATATACGTAAATGCTACACCTGCAAAGCCCTTTTCGTCAATAGGAAAACCTTTTATTTTTATGCCGGTTGTGGTACAATCAGGTTATCACTTTTAACCGAGGTGCTTTTCTTGAACGACTACACTTCCCTGGTTCAGCAATATTCGAAGAACATTACCCTTCCGAAAAAGGAAAAGCAGGCAATGATTTCTGACCTGTTAAAAGCGGCAGAGTATCTGGAAAGCGTCGGGGTATCCCAGGAGGAAATTACCCTGCGGCTAAGCTATGAAAAGCTGGGCGATTTTTACTCCTCGCCTGCGCTGTCCTGGTATCCACTTGATTTTTCGGCTAAAATATATCCCGTTTCTATGAAACGGGGACAGATGGCAATATTCAGGCTTTCGGTATATCTGAAGCAGGATATAGTACCTCAGCTTCTTCAAATGGCACTGACCTTTACCATAAAGCGTTTCCCTTTTTTCGCCGTTACTGTAAGAGCGGGCTTTTTCTGGCACCATCTTGACACAATCAAATGCCGTTTCCCTATCTTCCCTGACAACGGAAGACCATGCGTCCCCATAAACATTTCAAGAAACAACTCTCCCGCTCTTAGGGTTTTGTACTACAAAAACAGAATAAGTGTAGAATTTTTTCACGTGCTTACGGACGGAAACGGCGGAATGATTTTCTTAAAAACCCTTACTGCCGAATATCTTAGACTTACCGGCGTTAATATTGAAAACGCAAACGGTGTTTTGGACATATCCGAAACACCGAAAAGTGAGGAATTTTCTAACGATTTTGAAAAATTTTATACTCCGGGCAAAGCCGGCGGTTTTGTAGAAAAGAGGGCTGCTCAAATGGGTGGAAAGCTCAGCAAAACAAAGCCCTGCCGTGTTATTCATATGGATTTGGACGCCGGTGAGCTTCTTAAGGTATCACACAATCTTGGCGTAACCGTAACAGCCCTTGTCACCTCTGCCCTTTTCTATGCTACAAAGAAAGCCCTTCCGAAAAACAGCAGGGGCAAGGTGCAAATCCAAGTTCCAGTCAATATGCGTAAATTTTACGAAAGCTCTACTTTGAGAAATTTTGCCATGTACTGCATTCTTACAATGAATCCTCAGGATATATCGGAGCCGGAAACCATTTCCGGCAAAGTTTCAGCTGACCTTAAACAACTTGGAAGCAGAGAGTCCATGACCGAGATGATGCGTTCTACTTATAAGCTGGTGACAAGTCTTAAATCTATACCTCTTTTCATAAAGGGACCTGTTGCCAGAATAATTTATGGTTTTCTGGGAGATAAAGTTATATCAAACACCCTGTCAAATCTGGGTGTAATAATGCTGCCGCCCTCCATGAACAGGTATGTTGAGAAATTCGACTTTGTCCTTGGAACTCTTATAACTAATCGAGCGGCCTGTTCCCTTGTTTCCTACGGAAACCACGCAATGCTCTCAATGGAAAAGCTGACCGAGGATAAAACCTTTGAAGAAACCCTGGGAAGAACATTTAAGTCCCTCGGCATAAACTATACTCTTTCAGGAAGTGATTATTATGGAGATAAATAAAGTCTACCCCGCTCCTGAGTCTGCTCCTGTTTTTTTAAGAAGGCTTCGGAAAATATTAAATCCACTTTTTATAATCGGCGCAGCAGCTTCCCTAATTGTAAATTTCCTTACAGGCGGACCTCTATGGTCAATAGTTGTCTGCTGGTCAATTCACATGGCATCGTCCGCAATAAACACACCTCTCATGGACTACACTCTTTTAAACGAGGGCACTCTTTTTACAAAAAAGCTTTGT
>CALWYM010000068.1 GCA_944385775.1 uncultured Oscillospiraceae bacterium
ATAAACCGGCTGGGGTACCGAACCGTGCCGGAGGAACGGGAGATGGTGACGACGCCGTCCTCCATAGGCTGGCGCAGTGCCTCTACCACGTCACGGTGAAATTCCGGAAGCTCGTCAAGAAAAAGCACGCCGTTGTGGGCAAGGCTGATTTCCCCGGGTGTAAGCTGAGCGCCGCCTGCCATTGCCGAGGCGGACAGGGTGTGGTGAGGCGAGCGGAAAGGACGGGAAGTCAGTATTCCGCCGCCGGAAAGTGTCTGACCCGCAACGGAATAGATCGCGGTGGTTTCCAGAATTTCCTGTCTGCTCATTTCCGGGAGAATGGTTGGTATTCGCTTTGCCAGCATACTTTTGCCTGAGCCGGGAGGACCTATGAGAAGTATGTTATGACCGCCTGCTGCCGCAATCTCAAGGGCACGCTTTACGTTATCCTGACCCAGTACGTCTGAAAAATCATCACCCACGGTGCTGCCGGTCGTAATCTCCGGCGCCGTGGCAGGCTCAATAGGCTGGGAGCCGTCCAGGTGACAGAGAAGCTGAGACAGGCTTTTTACCGGGTACACTTCGCAGGTCTCCGCAAAAGCCGCTTCCGGACCGTTACCAAAAGGTACAAAAAGCTTCTTTATCCCAGCTTTTCCCGCACTGATTGCCATGGAAAGAGCGCCGGGTACCGGGCGGATTTCGCCGGAAAGACCAAGTTCACCGATAAATGCCCAGTCTGACGGTATGGGACGAATTATCTCCGCCGCCGCCAGAACGCTTAAAAGTATGGGAAGGTCATAAAGCGTACCAGCCTTTTTCCTGTCAGCAGGGGCAAGGTTTACAGTTACCCGTGACACCGGGAAACGGAGAGAACAGCTTTTTATGGCGCTCTGTACCCTCTCGCGGCTTTCCCGTACAGCAGCGTCGGGCAGACCTACTATATCAAACCTGGGAAGCCCACCGGTAACGGCGCACTCCACCGATACGGAAAAGCCGTCTATGCCGCTGATTCCGCAGGAACTTATTCGCTGTACCATTATATATTTATTCACCGCCTTACTCTGTAATCTTTGCAGTGCATATTCCTTCACAGAATACGTCTTAACATTAACATATACCTTAACATTAACATATACAATATAGCATAAATTGACAGCATATTTCAACGGTCTGGGCTGCGGTGGAAAATTAAAATTTATTTGTTAATTATTTCGGAAAAAAGGTATGTGACAGCAAAACAGCAAAACTACACAACGTTTAAACAGCAAAACTACACAACGTTTAAACAGCAAAAACATAAAATATATGCAGTCTGAATCGGCATAATATTCAAAGCGAACCTACCATGAAGGTTGTTTCCTAATCAAAAAGATGAAATATAATATTAATGAAGAAATATGATTCAAAACTATTGACACCCTAAATTTTTGGTGATAAAATTCACCTGTCCAATGGCGGAGAGGTTTCTGGGATGCTATAATCTCTCTGCTTCAAATTTTGCAAAGTCAATTCAATCATTTCAAGTGTAAAAGAGAAAAAGAAAAAGGAGCAAAGCAAATGAAACTTACACGAAGAGACTTCCTTAAAAAGGCAGGTCTGGGCGCTGCGGGCGTAACTGCAATGGGACTTCTGGCTTCCTGCGGAGGCGACGGCGGAAACGGCGGAAACGGCAGCGAGGGCTCAAACGGCGAAGAAGGCGGCTCCACTGCCGGCTCCATTACTGATCTGGTTTTGTTCTCCACCACTGAGCTTTCAAGCTGGGATCCTTTCTATCAGAACAGCGCTACCGCTCTTAGGATCTGCGCCAATATTTTTGATTCACTGCTGACCCACGACCTTTACGGAAACCTTGTCCCCTGTCTTGCTGAAAGCTGGGGTACTGAGGATAACGGCAAAACCTGGACTTTCCACCTGAGAAAGGACGCTGTTTGGGTAGATAAGGACGGCAACGAGATGGCAAAGGTCACCAGCGCCGACTGGGTAACCGCTCTTGAGTGGGTTTTGAATTATTGGGCAAGTGAGGGTCACAACTCAGCGCTTATAACCGATACTGTTGAGGGCGCCCTTGAGTACTACGAGTACACCTATAATCTTGACGAGGAGACCGCCATGGGCGAGGTTGACTACGACAAGTTTATGGAGACTGTGGGCATTGAGACTCCCGACGAGTACACTATTATTTATCACTGCAAAAACGAGATCGTTTACTTCGACACGCTGAGCGCGTATATAGTTCTCTATGGTCTTCCAAGGGGACTTCTTGATACTCTGGGCAGAGAGGGCTACAAGAGCTGCACCGGTACTCAGCTTTGGTTTAACGGACCTTACATGGTAACAAGCTTCACCCGGGATAACGAGAAGGTTATGACAAAGAATCCTCTGTGGTGGAATACTGAGGCCAACCGCTTTGAGACAATTACCGTGAGAAAGGTAGACTCCACCGATACGGCGTACCTTATGTTCCATAATGACGAGTTTGACATGATTGAGCTTACGGAGAGCAATATCCGCTCCATTGCCGATGATCCGAGCCACGAATACTATGACAACCTTGTTATTGAGCACACCGCTACCTTTGCCGGAAAGATTACCTTTAACTTCGCAAAGAATCTTGAGGACGGTACTCCTGATGTAAACTGGAATACAGCCATTGCCAATGAGAACTTCCGTAAGGCGCTTTACTACGGAGTTGACTGGACTGATTATCTCGGTCGCCAGAACGCTCTCAAGCCTCTGGAGAGCCAGGGCTATACTATCGTAAGCCCCAATCTTTGCCACATTGACGGACAGGATTACTGCGAGTATGTTGAGGGACTTTTGGGTCTTGACTCCGATGCTGAGGAGTTTGATCGTTACGACGCTGCAAAGGGTCAGGAGTACAAGGAAAAGGCTATGGAGGAGCTTTCCGCCCAGGGCGTTACCTTCCCTGTGGAAATGGTTTACTACATTCAGTCCTCTAACCAGACCTCTCTTGATACCGCAAACGTAGTTAAAAATAATCTTGAAGAGTATCTTGGCGATATGGTGACTCTTACGATCAAGACTTACATAACCTCCTTTGCCAATGAGGTACGTACTCCATCCTATGAGGGAATTACCATTTCCGGCTGGGCTCCCGACTACGGTGATCCTATCGCTGTTCTTGGTCTTGCCTGCAACGACGTACCTGATATGAACTTCTCAAGAAGCGCCCACATCTATGACGCAACTACTGAGATTGTTGACGTATTCAATGAGTTTACCTCTATGGTAAGAGCGGCAGACGCCATTCACGATGACCTTAACGCCAGATATAAGGCTTTTGCCGAGGCAGAGGTATTTGCCATTGAAAATGTTATGTTCCTGCCCCTTTATACTACCTCCTTTGTTGAGCTTACAAGAATCAATGACTTTACTCACGCCCTTGCCGGTTACGGTATCCAGGAGTACAAGTTCGTTGATGTTGAGACCTCTACCGAGCTTTATACTCAGGAGCAGTGGGATGAGTTTGAGGCTGAGTACGAGGCTAACAGGCACTGAGTTATTAAGGTTTACTCTCCTACACTTTGAATGGGTTTTCGCATATGCGGTCATGGCGCCCGGAAACGGGCGCCATGACTGTTTTTTACCAGAGAATGGATAACGCAAATTGTTATTTCCAATAAAAAATTAAGAAAATATATTGACAATTCTTCAACGTGATGATAACATACCCCATGTCACTGACACAGGAATTTACTCGTTTAAATTATTATCACGGTTGTGAATTTCGGTGATACCTTAAAGCAGTGAATTCTGTCAGCTGACAAAAAAGGTCCTGGGCGGTGTGACATATGCGAAAACCCATCTGCGCGGGATACAAACTTTAATAGGAGAGAACAAAAATGAAGAAGACACTGGCAATTTTGCTGGCTGTCGCAATGCTCATGGGCATTCTGGCCTCCTGCTCCGGCGGAGAGGACAGCACTCAGGAGTCCGGCGGCACGCCCAGCGGCGAGACCAATTCTGCCTCCGGCAAAAATGATGAGCAGATGAGTCAGGTGGAACTGAGCACAGACGGAACTGAGGAGCTTAAGGACGTTGTGCTGTTCAAAACCGGCGACCTTGAGAGCTGGGACATTTTCAGCTGCAACAGTACAAACGGATTTTATTCCTTCGCA
Organism: uncultured Oscillospiraceae bacterium; assembly: GCA_944385775.1. Taxonomy (GTDB): domain Bacteria; phylum Bacillota; class Clostridia; order Oscillospirales; family Oscillospiraceae; genus RUG626. The sequence goes on from CALWYM010000068.1 coordinate 4,119, forward strand.
AATTTGTATGACCCTCTTTTAACCCATGACATTTACGGAAACCTGGAGCCCTGCCTTGCTGAGAGCTGGGGAACCGAGGATAACGGCAAAACATGGACCTTTAATCTGAGAAAAGGCGCCACATGGGTTGACAAGGACGGAAACTACAAGGCTGACGTTACAAGTGCCGACTGGGTAACAGCTCTTGAGTGGGTTTTGAATTTCTACGCTTCTGACGGAAAGAACGCGTCATTTATTATCAATACCGTTGAAGGCGCAAAGGAATATTATGAATATACCCAGACCCTTACCGAGGAGGAGGCGATGGGCGACATTGACTATGACCTGTTTATGGACATGGTTGGCATTGAGACTCCTGACGAGTACACCGTCGTTTACCGCTGCGTAGACGAAATTGTTTATTTTGATACACTTACGACATACTGCGCTCTTTACGGTCTGCCCCGTGGCGAGCTTGAGGAGCTGGGCAGAGAGGGCTACAAGGCTGCTGACCCGTTAAAGCTCTGGTACAACGGACCCTATGTTACCTCTGACTATGTAAGGGATAACGAAAGCGTAATGGTTCCTAACCCTGCGTGGTGGAATGGAGAAAATACAAGCCGCTTTGACTCTATTACATATAAGATTGTTGATTCCAATGACACTGCGTACCTGCTTTTCCAGGCCGGTGAGTTTGACAAGATCGAGCTTGCTGAGAGCAGCATACGCTCCATTGCCGATAACCCTAACAGTAAATATTACGATAACCTTGTTATTCAGCACACTGCTACTTTTGCCGGCAAGATGACATTTAACTACGCAAAGAACAATGAGGACGGCACTCCCGATGTAAACTGGAATACCGCCATAGCCAACGAGAATTTCCGAAAGGCGCTTTACTACGGCGTTGACTGGACCGATTATCTCAGCCGTCAGAACGCCCTTGATCCCCTTGAGAGCCAGGGCTACACCCTTGTAGGACCTGGACTGTGCAATGTGGACGGTGTGGACTATATGGAATATGTTGAGGGGCTTTTGGGTCTTGATTCCGATTCCGAGGAGTACGACCGTTACGATGAGGCAAAGGGTCAGGAGTACAAGGAAAAGGCCATGGAGGAGCTTTCCGCCCAGGGCGTTACCTTCCCCGTGGAGCTTGTACACTACGTTCAGGCTTCAAACCAGACCCAGCTTGATACCGCTAACGTTTTAAAGGCGAATATTGAGGAATATCTGGGAGATATGATTACCGTTGTAATTAAAAGCTACATAACTTCCTTTGCAAATGAAGTACGTAACCCGTCCCTTAACTCCATTCAGCTTTACAGCTGGGCTGCCGACTACGGCGATCCTATTGCTGTTCTGGGACTTATGTGCAACGATGTTGCCGGAATGAACTTCTCCGTAGGCGCTCATATCTATGACGCAACCACTGAGATTGTGGGTGTGTTTGACGAGTACACAAAGCTCTGTCGGGCCGCCGACGCTATCCATGACGATCTTAACGCCAGATATAAGGCTTTTGCCGAGGCTGAGGTGTACGCCATTGAGAACGTAATGTTCCTGCCTCTTTACATGACCTCCTTTGTGGAGCTTACGAGGATAAACGACTTTACTCACCCCCAGGCCGGTTACGGTATCCAGGAGTACAGAATGGTCAATGTGGAATCCTCCACAGAGCTTTATACTCAGGAGGACTGGGAAAAGCTTTCAGAGGTTTACGAAGCCAACAGAAAGTCATACTAAATGAAAAGGGGAAGCTGCCTTTTAGCAGGGCAGCTTCCTTTTTTAAAATCGGCACTGGGGGAAATTTTGTAAAAAATACCGGGATTTATAAAGCTTCGACGGTGTTTGACTTATTTGTCAGGGTGTAGTAAAATATAGTCTATGAATTTTCCCCCAGGAGGAGAGATTATGAAGAAAATTGTAAGCCTGATTTCGGCGATTTCACTGGCATTTACGCTGTGCGCCGGAGCATTTGCCCAGGGATTTACCGACGTGCCACAGGATAACTGGGCATACGGATATATACAGAGAGCCGAGGAGGACGGTATTGTGGGCGGTATCGGCGACGGTAAGTTCGCCCCGGACGCCCAGGTGCTTTACGGCGAGTTTATTGCCATGATGACAAGGGCATTTTATCCTCAGGAGCTTGCGGCGGAGGAGACCGCAGAGGGTGAAATGTGGTATGATGTGAATATCAGGGTGGCTGAGGAAAAGGGACTTCTCACCGGCTTTGAGCTTGCCGGTCATGAGACTGAGCCTATAAGCCGTTACCATATGGCCTACATAATTTACAATATTCTTTCCGACAAGGACGCCGTCCAGCTTACCGAGGAGGAGCTTCTTACAGCCCTGTCCTCCATTGGGGACAGGGACAGTTTCCCGGAGGGTGACTATTATTCCAACGCTCTTGGCACGGTTTACGCCCTTGGCATTATTACGGGAATTGACCAGCAGGGTACCTTCGGCGGCGACGCCACCATGACAAGGGCACAGGCTGCCGCAGTGTACTGCCGTATTTTCGATTTGCTCCTTTCAAAGCAGGACGCCGATGTGATAACCGTTGGAAACAGAGAGTATTATCTCGGCATGACTGTAAACCAGCTTACAATTAACGCCGGTCAGCCCGACGCTGTTCTTGAGGGCACAAACGGCGGTCAGTGGTACGTTTACGGCACAAAAAGCTATGAGGATTTCTTTATTGTAAGTATTACAAACAGTACCGTCACCCGTATCTGCGCCGTGGGCAGAAGCTTTGAGTATATGGGTCAGTCTGCCGGAAGCCTTGTTCACATTGAAAACAGCTACGGCGGCACCATGAACGATGAATTTGACGGCGGCAGAGTTTACGGAGTGTCCCTTACCATGGGCAGCGAGACCTACGGCTATGAGGACGGTCAGCTTCTCGGCGAGGCTCAGATAGTGTACTACATTACAAACGCTTTCAGGGTTTATAACGGTCTGAACAGCCTTCAGTGGAGCAGCATTGCCACAACAGCGGCACTGCGTCACGCGGAGGATATGGCGGTAAATGATTACTTCAGCCACACAAGTCAGGACGGAACCACTTTCTCCCAGCGCCTTACCGATGTGGGCATAAACTGGTCCGCCGCCTCCGAGAATATCTGCTACGGCTATAACACCGGAGTCGACGCTGCCGCCGCATGGATTGCCAGCGAGGGGCACCGTCAGAATATGCTCCGTGACCGGGTATATATGGGCATGGCCTTTGCTTACAGCCCTGATACCACCATTTTCGGCGTTTCAGATTACTATTCCTGATTAAAAAAGTATTGCCGCTTCCCCAAAAACAGGGAAGCGGCAATTTTTTATTGGCACGTACTGTTTAATGAAAACACGCAGCCGCAGTAGCACTGACGGTAAAGCTCATACTGGCGGCTTAGCTCAATGGAACGGAGATACCCGTTTTTCTTCTTGAAGTCGGAGTACAGCCAGCAAACGCCGTAGTCCTCCGACAGCTTTTCCCCTATTGTATTTATAAGGGCGGCGTTTTTGTGGGGGCTTACAGTGAGAGTTGTTGAGAAAAAGTCGAATTTTTCCTCTAAAGCCAGCCTTGCCGTTTCCGAAAGACGCAAATCAAAGCACACAGAGCAGCGGCTGCCGCCTTCCGGCTCCTTTTCCAGCCCTCTGACCCTTTCAAAGTACAGCTTGTCGTCGTAGCTGCCGTTTATAACCTGAATGTCAGTCATTCCGGAGCGGGAAAGAAGCTTGCCAAGCTCTCCGCGCCGCTTTTCGTATTCCTCGAAGGGGTGGGTGTTGGGGTTATAGTAGTAGAGGGTTATGTTAAAATGGGGGTAAAGACGCTCCAAAACTGCGCTGGCACAGGGGGCGCAGCACACCTGAAGAAGAAGCCGGGGCTTTGTTTCACGAAGAAGTGAAATCTGTTCCTCCATTTTTCTGTTATAGTCCGTTTTCATAAAATCACCTTATGATACGCCGAATGGGATAAGCTGCAAAGCCTATCCCATTCCGGAAACATTTTATCCTGCTTTTTTTATTTCTTAGAAGAAATCAGTCGGTTACATATGGGAGCAGTGCCATCTGGCGTGCCTGCTTAATAGCTGTGGTCAGCTGACGCTGATGCATAGCGCAGGTACCGGTTGCCCTGCGGGGCAGAATCTTGCTGTGCTCGGACATATAACGACGAAGCTTTGCCGTGTCCTTGTAATCTACGAAGGTTGCCTTATCTACACAGAACTGGCAGACCTTTCTGCGTTTACGGTTCTGAGCCGGACGCGGAGCTCTTGTCTCTTTCTCGTTAGTCAAGTTAAACCCTCCAATCTATTAGGATTCTATTCTTAAAGGTAAACCCTGAAGCGTCTCAGAACGGCAGATCGCCGTCGTCATCTGAGAGAGCCGCAAAGTCTGAGCTGGTTACGGGGGAGTTATAGCCGCCCTGATTGTAACCGCCCTGGTAATTATTGTTGCCGTAGCCACCCTGCTGCTGGTAACCACCCTGCTGGTAGCCACCTTGCTGCTGGTAACCCTGGTTATCGCCGTACTGTCTCGGGGCGCTGCCGTCACTACTGCGTTTGCTCTCACCGAAATAGACGTTTTCAGCCACAATCTCGTATGCTGTACGGTTGTTGCCGTCTTTATCGGTATATGAGCGGACCTGAAGCCTGCCGGCTACAATAATCATGCTGCCCTTTGTAAAGTACTTTGAAATAAATTCGCCTGTACTGCGCCACGCGACGCAGTTAATAAAATCAGTCTGCCTTTCGCCGCTGTCACGGCTTGAATAATCCCTGTCAACAGCTACCGTAAAGCTTGCCACGGCAATGCCGGACTGGGTGTGACGAAGCTCGGGATCACGGGTCAGTCTGCCCATTATCACAATATGATTAAGCATTGCTCTGCGCTCCTTCTTACTCTGCCACAACGGTAATCATGGAACGCATGATTCCGTCGGTGATGTGGAAAACACGGTCCATCTCAGCCGGGAAATCTGGACCTGAGCTGAACTTGACAAGAACGTAGTATCCCTCCGGCTTGTCGTTAATGGGATAAGCAAGTCTGCGCTTGCCCCACTCGTCGATCTCCTCGACAGTGCCGTTAGCCTCTACCAGAGCCTTAAACTTCTCCACCACCGCTGCGGTGGCTTCCTCGCCCATGTCAGGGTCGATGATGTAGAGAGCCTCGTACTTTTCTGCTGATTTTGCCATTATTACTGCACCTCCTTCTGGACTATTGGCTCCCGCTTTTATGGGGAGCAAGGATTCCGGATAGTTTATCCAGACTAAATAATTATACCCTATAAAAAAATTTTGTCAAGAAAAAACTTTTATCCTATTGCCTTTTTATATATAAAACCCTACTATATAATCAGAAACCCGCATAAAAGGAGGCTCAGAGCATGGAGGATTTCCAGATTATAGATTTATACTTTGCCAGGGACGAGTCCGCCATTGACGAAACGGACAAAAAATACGGCAGGCTGCTTTATAAAATCGCCGCCAACATACTAAAAAGCCTTGAGGACAGGGAAGAAGTGGTAAACGACACATACATGGGGGCGTGGAACTCCATGCCGCCCACCCGTCCTGCTGCCCTGCGCCATTTTTTAAGCAGGATAACGAGAAATCTCTGCCTTAACAGGCTGGACTACAAAAAGGCGAAGAAACGCTCGCAATACGGCGAGACGCTGCTTTCCGAGCTGGAAGACTGTGTGCCGGATTCCTCTTCTTCGCCGGAGAAAATCTGGGAGGACAGGGAAATCGGTCAGGTTATAAGCGATTTTTTGTCACGTCAGGACAGGCTTAAAACGGCCGTTTTCCTGCGGCGGTATTTTTACGGAGAGAGGATAGGGGAGATAAGCCGCTTTTTCGGCATTTCCGAGAGGAAGGTAAAATACACCCTTTATTCCATGCGTGAAAAGCTCCGCCTTGAGCTTATATCAAAGGGGGTTACACTGTGAAAAGCGAGAGAATTTTCAAAGCCATCGGTATGGTGGACGACAGCCTTCTCAATTTATGTTTTGAGATTAAGGAAAAAAAAAAAAAAATTAGCTGGGTGAAGCCTCTTACTGTGGCAGCCTGCATTGTGCTTGCGCTGGGGTTAGGGGTTAAGATACGGGACCTTTTGCCTTTAAAGGGAACAATGGAAAATTCCATGTCTCAGCAATCCGCGCAAATGAGCGGGGAGAGCGGCGAGACCACAGGAGAATCGGCAGTGGAAGACGGAGCGCCGGTATTTTTCACCCTAGTCACAGAGAGGGGAGAATTCCGCGGAAGCGGTGAGGAAACCGTAAACGAGCTCCCTCGGTCAGCGGAAATCTACGAAGGTCAGTGGAATGTAAGCGACGGGGAAGGGAAGGACTTTTTCAGCGGAGAACTTTATATAGACACTGAAAATGAGAATACAGCCTACCTTGTGACGGAGGAGGGAATATTTATTCTTTCCCGTCTTGAATAGGAGAAAGAGAATACAAAAACCCCCGGAACCGTTACGGTTCCGGGGGTTTAAACTGTGGTGGACGATACTGGACTCGAACCAGTGACCCTTCGCACGTCAAGCGAATGCTCATACCAGCTGAGCTAATCGTCCGCACTTCACATGAAGCTTAGTAATTTTACAGCTTTATTCATTATTTGTCAATAGTTTTTTTGAAATTTGCCACAACAATTTATTACTTTCCAAAATCCCTTGACAGAAAATGTTCCGGGCAGTAAAATAATCATTATGGTTATTTATGAAAACTTATAGATGCCGATGAATGATTTATACCTGATTTACCGGTAGCGATTTCCCCGGGGGGTACGGGTACCGGTGGGAGGACAGGGTGACAGGTCTTCGCGGCTCTATAATATGATGTTTCGTAATAATGTGAACCTGAATAACTTTATAATGATTGGAGGTGTGTATTTTCAATGCAATATGCTGTTGCAGTTGCAGCGTTAGTTGTGGGAGTCATACTTGGCTGTGTCCTGATGAATTTTCTTGCCAGGAAAAAGCAGGAAAAGGACGCCGCCACCATCAAAAGTGCTGAGGCTGAGGCCCTTGATATAATAAACAAGGCTTATAAAGACGCCGAGTCAAAGAAGAGAGAGGCTCTGTTGGAGGCTAAGGAGGAAATACACCAAAGCCGCTCAGAATATGAGCGTGAGGTTAAGGAGCGCCGTGCGGAGCTTTCAAAGCAGGAGCGCCGTAACCAGCAGAAGGAAGAGCAGCTTGATAAAAAGACAGAAGCCCTTGAGCGGAAAAACGACCAGGTCAGCCGTAAGCTCAGTGAGCTTGACGCCGCTAAGGAGGAAGTCAACACAATCAAGCAGAATCAGCTTGAGATGCTGGAGAAGATTTCCGGCTATTCCGTGGATGAGGCAAAGCAGTACCTTATCAAGAATGTGGAAAGCGAATGCGTCCACGAGTGTGCCGTGAAAATCAAAGAGGTGGAGGCCAAGTACAAGGAGGAGGCTGAGGAAAAGGCACGGGAGATTATCACTCTTGCAATACAGCGCTGTGCCGCCGACCATGTGGCTGAGGCTACTGTTTCCGTTGTGCCCCTGCCCAATGACGAGATGAAAGGACGTATAATAGGTCGTGAGGGACGTAATATCCGTTCCATCGAGGCACTGACCGGCGTTGACCTTATCATTGATGATACTCCGGAAGCTATTACAATTTCAAGCTTTGACCCTGTAAGAAGGGAGATAGCCAGAATTGCCCTTGAAAAACTCATTACCGACGGGCGTATTCACCCGGCGAGAATTGAGGAAATGGTGGAGAAAGCCAGAAGCGAGGTTGACGCTACCATTAAAAGTGAGGGCGAAAGGGCTGTGTTTGAAACAGGCGTCCGTGGTCTTCACCCTGAGATTATCAAGCTTTTGGGACGGCAGAAATACCGTACGAGCTACGGTCAGAACGTACTGAATCACTCAAAGGAGGTCTCCTATATCGCCGGACTTTTGGCCAGCGAGCTGGGCGTTGATGTTGCCCTGGCAAAGAGAGCGGGTCTGCTTCACGATTTGGGCAAGAGCGTTGACCATGAGATGGAGGGCTCCCACGTTCAGCTGGGAGTTGAGCTTGCTCGCCGCTATAAGGAGAGCGAGGAGGTTATCCACGCCATTGAGGCCCATCACGGCGATGTGGAACCTCATTCCATTGTGGCAGTTATCGTTCAGGCCGCGGATACTATCTCGGCGGCTCGTCCCGGTGCAAGACGGGAGAATATTGAGAACTACATTAAGCGCCTTGAAAAACTTGAGGAGCTTACAAAGTCCTTTAAGGGCGTTGACACCTGCTACGCCATTCAGGCAGGCAGGGAAATCCGCATAATGGTAAAGCCGGAAGAGGTCTCAGAGGACGAGATGGTGATTCTGGCAAGGGAGATTGCCAACAAAATCGAAGCAGAGCTTGAGTACCCCGGACAGATTAAGGTTAACCTTTTCCGTGAGACTAAAGCTGTTGAATACGCAAAATAAAAATGAAAACCACGCCGGAAAGAGGGCTGTGCCGCCTTCTTTCCGGCTTTTTTAAAAAAATTTTTCGCGGGACCGTTGATTATTTAAGTAAAATATTGTATAGTATAAAGCAGAGTTAACGGTGTTAACCGGATATGTATTATTGTATGAGGTGTTAAATAAATGGGAAACAATGAGATGAAACCGGTATTCAATCCGAAAAAGCCGGGACGTCGCATTAAATCCATATCTCCATACACCGCCCTTACGGCGCTTGTGATGAAGGAGAGAAGCGACGCTCACAATTATTTCCAGGACTCCATTGAGATAACCGAAATTGAGAAATATCTCAGGCAGAAAAGAAACGAGGGACTTAAGGGAATAGGCTTTCTCCATCTTTTCATAGCGGCTTACGTCCGTACGGTAAGTCAGAAGCCCCAGCTTAACAGGTATATTCAGGGGCAGATGCAGTTTGCCGCAAGGGAGATTATCGTTATTATGACGGTAAAAAAGGAGATGAGCGAGTACGGTCAGGATACCTCAATTAAGGTGCACTTTGATCCCCGCGACACTCTGACCGACGTATTTAACAAGATGAACGACGCAATCAACGAGGTTAAGGCGGGAAATGACAACTCCACCGACAACATGGCGGGGCTGCTTATGAAAATACCCATTGGGATACTTCGCCTTGTGGTGGATATTCTCCGCTGGCTTGATTTCCACGGCTGGCTGCCTAAGGCTATTTT
>CALWYM010000069.1 GCA_944385775.1 uncultured Oscillospiraceae bacterium
TGACATGGTGGGCGGCAGACAGAACGACGGCTACGGTCCCCTTAACATTACCGATTTGCCGAAAGCTTCTCCGAGCTTTGTTGCTGATTTGGCACTCCTTGTCCTTGACGAGGTTAAGCAGGAGGCTCCTCAGCACGGCAGCGATAAGAAGGTGCCTATGTTTAACAGCTCCTTCAGCGGCTTCTCCGGCGGCAGCGACCACCAGATTCTCACCGACCCCTGCGTTGGTATTCCGGCTCTTATGCTCGGTCAGTGGCCCGACAAGTTCTATCACACCTCCAGCGATACTGTGGAAATGGTAGACCCGAAAATCCTTCACAAGTCCGCTTCCATTGCCGCAGCCTACGCTTACGCTCTGGCAAATCTCTCCGTTTCCGATGTGGAGCAGGTTATGAATACAGCCTTGGCCCGTATGGTAAGCGATATTACAGAGCTTATTTCCGACAGGCAGATCGGCAAAATTTCCGATGAGGTCTATGGCAGAAAGGCTTTCCGCCGCTGCCAGTACGCTGTGGAGTGCATTCAGGATTATAAGCGCTTCTTTACCGGTGAGGAGCTTTCAAAGGTTTCTGAGATAATTGAGAAGGAAGCCGCCCACATTATGACTGTGGCCGCTGCTGTTTCCGGTATTGACGTTACCGTAGCTCCCGCTCCCGTGCTTACTGCCGAGCAGACCGCTGCCCTTAGCTACGTGCCTGTAAGAACCCATTTCACTCCCGTTCAGACAAGACACCTTAGCCGCTCCTTCACTCCTGAGCAGAAGGCTGCCAATGATGACTTCTCAAAGAATTATATGAAGCGTCTCGGCTGGGGTACTACCTCAATTCTCATGTACTATGTAAACGGCAAACGCACAGCCGCAGAAATTTGCGAGGTGCTTGCTCTCGATAACGGCACCGTGGACGCCGAAGCCGTAAGTAAGTATATTGACCTTATGACACTTCTCGGCTTTATCGTAAAGAAATAACGAACCAAATAAGTATAAACTGCGGCGGCAGGGAGTTTTACACTCCCTGCCGCCTTCTTTTACAGTATTCTCTCCCCTAAACCAATAATCAGTGGCATTGTCACAACGGACAGCACCGTGCTGACCACCACCTGTCCGGCAGCACGGGTATAATCCTTGCCGTAAAGCTGGGCAAAAACCGTCACGTTTATACCGATAGGCGCCGCCGCCAGTATGGAAACCGCAAGCTTCAGGTCCTTGCCGCCAAACGGCATAATATAGAGCAGCAAAAGCGATATAAGGGGTACTGCCACAAGGCGAAGGACAGCGGCTTTATATGTATCCTTTGACTTCATAAGAGTCGGAATGGAAACTTGGGCAAAATACGCGCCCAGTATAATCATGGCAATGGGTCCGTTCATATCCGAAAATGTGCCCAGAATTTCAGTCGCCACTACGGGAAGCTTAATTTCAAAAGCATAGAAGCATATACCCACAATAAAGCTTACGATCGCCGGAATAGATAGTATTTTCTTTGCGGAAATAGACTCAGAACTGCCTGTTACGAGATAAATGCCATAGGAAAACTGAAGTACATTCATCATGGCTATAAAGGCAACCGTATAGCAAACGGCCTCCTCTCCCAGTGTGTTTGCCACAAGGGGTATTCCCAAAAAGCCAGCGTTAGAGAAAGAAACTCCAAACTGCTCCAGTCCCTGTCCCTTTCCGTAAACAATCCTTGCCGTACCAATAGACACAGCAAAACACATAACGGCAAGAAGAAATGACAAAAGAAGCTCCTTCGTCATCTCTGGCGTATTTTCCAAAAGAAATGACTTTACTATAACACATGGAAGTATAACATTTAGCAGCAGCCGGCTTATACACCCCGTTCCCTCGTTTGTAAGGTACCCCTTTTTATACATGAAAAACCCTACCGAGGCGTACACCATCATTACCAAAAGTCGGATTCCTATAACAAGTGTCAAATGAATCACCCCTCCATATTATGCCGGAGACCCTGTCTCCGGCATAATATTACCTTACGAAAACTACACTGTCAATAATTTCACGAACAGAACCTGTGTTTTCCTATGGTCACTATAAGCGGTCTTGACCATATCCATTTATTTGTGGCGGTAACAGGGTTGAAATAATAAATAGCACCGCCGGAGGGATCCCAACCATTCATGGCGTCTCTTGCGGCTCTGTACGCTGATTCGGCAACAGGCTCGTCAAACTGTCCGTCGTCGATACAGGAGAAAGCTCCTTTCTGATAAATCACTCCTGCCATGGTGGATGGAAATGACGGGTGCTCCATTCTGTTAAGCACCACGGCACCCACTGCCACCTGACCTGTATAGGGCTCTCCCCGTGCCTCAGCCGAAATCAGCCGCGCCAAAAGGGCTATGTCATTTGAATAATCCTCTCCACCGGGAGAGATACCTATGGCTTCCATGGTCTTTTCACCGCAGATTCCGTCGGCTGTAAGTCCATTGGCCTTTTGAAACCGTCTCACCGCAGATTCCGTGGCGCTGCCGTATATGCCGTCCAGTGCGCCGTTATAGTAGCCCCACTGGCTGAGCCTTGTCTGTATCTCCTTAACAGTATCGCCGGAGGAGCCTCTTTTGTACGCGGCGCCGCCTGCGCCTGTAACCACCTTAAAAACCGATATTAGACCAATATTTACAGCAAAAATTACTGCAAGAGCTAGGATTAATTTTCTTTTATTCATATTTCTCACCTTTCACCTGTCCTTTTATCCACCCCGCGACCATTACCGCGGGAATAAGAATATAGGTCAGGGTCATATTTATAACGGGCACGTATAAATCGCTGAAGCTTTCAAGAACAAAGGCGTTGGGAAAAAGGGAACCCACGGCTGCCGTAACTGCCCCGAAAGCTGCTGCCAGAACCGGGCTTTCCCCGGATCTAAATATGCTGCCCAGTATTTTTCTGCATATCATTATCACCGAGGACAGGAGCATGAAGTCAGTTAAAATCCATGTGGCGATTATCAGCGCCTCTATTCGCTCCACCACGCCGAAAATGGTTATATTCCGGATTACTGTGAAAAATCCGTTTTGAAAGTTTGGTATAAGGCTGTAATGACAAAACCCCACCGTCACCACCATTACACCGAAAATTGCCGCCATGGTGGATAAAAACTTCTTTCCAATCTCTTTTCCCAGGTTGTCCCTGCTGCGGACACTGCCACCGAGGAAGAGAAAATACAGTCCCGCCCCTATAACGTCCAGTATGGGAAGACTTCCAAGGAGGATTTTTCCAGTGTCCTCAACTTTTACTGGCAGAAGATTTTCAAGCTCTACGTTCATTACGGAAGCAAATATTACTATTATGAGCAAAACTCCGATTATTACGGAAAAAACCTCTCCTGTCCGCACAAGCCCCTTCAGACTGCCGCCGCCGGCAAGAGCTGAAGCCGCCGCCATAACCCAGAGGAATACGCTTACGCCGCCCCGCTGATAAACCGTACTGACAAGCCTTTCAGCAGCGGACCGTGCCACAAATCCGCCGTAAAACAAAAGCCACAGAAAAATTATAGAGAGAAAAATTTTGCCGCCAAAATTTCCTAGTGCGTATTTTATCCGGGAAGAAAGGCTTTTTGCCGTGCGCCCTGAAATAGCCCTAAGATATATAAAGCCTGCCACAGTTGCGGGGATAACGGAAAGCCACGCCGCGTTCTGGGCTATATTTACTGCCGACCTGGGCAATATGCGGATAAAGGGCGACAGCAGGGATATAAAAACCGTTACGGCAAGCTGCCTTGCCGTTATATTTTCACCCTTCATGGTCTTAAGCTCCTCCCATTTTCCGGCAGTGGGTCTATTATATCGTATGTTCTCTCGATAACTGCCTCAACGTATATTTCAGGCTCAGTCCCATTAAGGCGTTGTCCCATAATCTCCGCTCTGTGTTCCAGTCCCGCAAAGTCAAGCTTTGAGGAGCCTATCCTGTCAAGTGCTGCCTTTACATAACCGTACATTTCAGAGCAAACCTCCCTGTCAATTCTTTCCCGAAGCTCATCCTCCCTTACGGAATTTACCCCGGAAACGGAAGCAATATCGCCCTTCACCTTTACCGTAATAATAAGTCTGCCTTTTTCGGCGGAGAGCTTTAGCTCCGGGCTTTGAAGTTTTACCGTCACAACGCCCTCAGCGATACCCAAAGGAAGCTCCTGGGTATTTTCCTTTTCCAAAAGTATAATGGCTCCCCTCATCTCATTCTCTGTAAGGTACCCCTCAAGACGGGTACCGTTGAAAAGGGCAAAAGTCCCCGGCGCCGGGAAAAGCTCCGTCTCACCCTCGGTCAGAAGCTCTTTGCCGTAGATGGTCTGTACAAGAGCGCAGCCGTTTTGACCGAGCCCTGAGGCAAAATCAAGGCAGGTAAAGATATATCCGCCTCCCAGGCTTCCTATATTTTCCCTCAAATAGCTCAGGCTGTCGGAAATACTGATATTCTCACCGGTAGAAGCCTTGATGAGCTCCTCCGGAGTAATACCGCGACAGATATAAAAATCAGTATCAAGGCGCATTGAGTCGGAGCGCTCAATATAGTCCAGGACCTCATCAATTCCCGACTGAGCCAGCTTTTCCCCGATTATCACCTGTTCTGTGTGGGAAAACCTGGCTTCCCGTCCCTGAGGCAGATTCATTATATTGTTTACCGCCAGGGAAAAGGTCTCCCCTTTCGCAGAATAAATTTCCGGATTTCGTGTCTGTCCCGACGCGGTACAGACAGTTACAAGATATTCTCCCCCTGACTTTTCCACTCCCAAAGTTCTCACAAGGGAAATTTCGTCCGGCTCAATGGCAAGAGACAAGGCTCCCAGATTATTGCAGCCGGAAAGCAAAAGCAAAACAAGGACAAGGCTCAGTATTAAATAAAGTTTTTTCACCTTTCTCTCCTTTCGGTAAGCTCCGGCTCCCTGTCACGCTTTTTTCTCATGGATATGCGGAAAATAGCCCTTTTAATATACCTTCCCCGGCTTCCGGCAAAGGGAGTAAGGTAGGCGACGCCAAAGCTGTCCATAGATGCAAGCCCCCATATTATAAGCGCCACGCCTATGGCAAGACCAAACATTCCCAGAGTTATGGACATAAGGACAAGAACGAACCGGAATATCCTCACCGCCGACGCCATATCCTGGTCGGGTATGGTGTATCCCGCAATCCCTGCCAGAGCTATGGCTACAACCACAACCGGTGAAACTACCTTTGCCTCCACCGCGGACTGACCTACAATCAGCGCTCCTATAATGGAAACAGTCTGTCCCACAGGCGCTGCCAGCCTGAGTCCCGCCTCCTGCAAAAGCTCAAAGGATATGAGCATTGTCAGAACCTCCACCGCCGTGGGAAATGGTACCGATATTTTCGCGTCAATTATGCTGCTCATAAGGCGAATTGGTATCATCTCCTGATGATACATAACAATGGCAACATAAAACGCCGGCGTCAGAAGGGACAGGGCAAGGCAGAAATACCGAAGCGCCGTAAGTATGGACGCTATTGCGTAATGGCTTGCCTGGTCCTCGGGCACCTTTAAAAATTGTGTAAAGGTCCCCGGCACAAGATAACCCAGCGGAAGCCCGTCAACCAGTATTCCCACCCTGCCCTCCACAAGGTTCAGGGCGAATTTGTCCGGTCTTTCCGTGGTTATTACCTGGGGAAAGGGGGAGTTTGGGTGGTCGGAAATATTCTCAACAATAGTTGCGGAGGATATAAGGTCGCTGTTTTTAATGCTGCCGATTCTTTTCTCCGCCTCTTTTACAAAGTTAATATCGGTAAAACCGTCAATATAGATTACCGCAACGTCCGTATTTGTCTGCTTACCTACCTTCAGGGGTCTCACGGTGAGTTTTTCGCTTTTAATCCGTTTTCGCACAAGTGCTGTATTGGTACGGAGGGTCTCTACAAAGGCGTCTCTGCCGCCTTTCATTACCTTTTCTTCCTTTGGTTCAGATACAGCACGCTTTTCCGTGCTTTTTACCTCAAAGGTCAGCGCCTTTCCCAGCTTGGGAAAAATAATGGCTATGCGACCGTTCAGCATATCGCCCACAAGCTCCGACAGCTTTTCACAGCTCTTTACAGATGGAGCATAAACAACGCTTTTTTCCAAACGCTCCATTGCGCTGCCCTCGTCAATGCAATCCTCAAGGGACATTAAGGGACGGATAACGTCCTCCGCGGCAGTCACCGACGAGCACAGCCCGTCAATATAGGTCAGCAGCAGTTCTATGCTCCCGCATACCCTTATATGCCGTATCTCCAAATCCGCAGAGGCGTTAAACGCCTCCGTCAGACTTTCCTCCCGAATTTCATGTACTTTTTTCAGCAAATTACCACTTCCATATATAAAAAAACTACGACTGAGTAATTTTG
The DNA here is from genome assembly GCA_944385775.1 of uncultured Oscillospiraceae bacterium. Taxonomy (GTDB): domain Bacteria; phylum Bacillota; class Clostridia; order Oscillospirales; family Oscillospiraceae; genus RUG626. The sequence continues at coordinate 6,349 of CALWYM010000069.1, forward strand.
TCTCAGTCGTAGTTTGCCCTTCAAGGCTCCGTTTAACTATGGAAAGATATGGTTTACGCTGTACCTTTATAGCTGCGGACGAATTTTACGGCAGTATCAATAACCCTGTCGCTATCGGAAAGCTTCAGCGATATGGAGGGCTGGCTGCCCGCTTCAATTTTTACCTTATTTTTATACTGTGGCAGGCTGTAAAGCCGTGAAATCCGTTCCATTTCAAAGTCAGACAAGGTAAAGATAAGTCTTCCGTTTTTCTGGCTTATTTCCGATATGCCCGTATCGGCGGCTTCGCCCCGGAGCAGCGCCACATGAATAAGGGCATTCACACTGGCGGGCGGGTCTCCGTAGCGGTCGATAAGCTCGTCGGTCATGTCGTCGGCGTCCTCCTCCGTCCTGATATGAGCAATTCTTCTGTAAATATCGATACGCTGCTCCGGAGACGGCACATAGCTTTCCGGTATGGTCGCCGTAACCGCCAAATCCGCTGAACATTCCGGTTTCGCCGGGGTAATCTCTCCCTTTTCCTCGTGGATAGCCTCCTCAAGAAGCTTTAAATACATATCGTATCCCACGCTCATCATATGACCGGACTGCTCCGCGCCGAGAAGATTTCCCGCACCGCGGATTTCCAAATCTCTCATGGCGATTTTAAAGCCGGAATTAAATTCCGTAAATTCCCTTATGGCGGAAAGGCGCTTTTCAGCTACCTCATTTAATACGGCGTTTTTCCTGAAGGTAAAATAGGCGTATGCCCGCCTGGAGGAGCGTCCCACTCTGCCCCGTATCTGGTGAAGCTGGGCAAGACCCAGCCTGTCTGCGTCCTCGATTATCAGAGTATTTACGTTTGGTATATCAATGCCTGTCTCGATAATTGTGGTACATACAAGCACCTGTATCTCGCCGGCAACCATGCTCTCCATAACATGATTAAGGCTTACCTCATCCATTTTTCCGTGGGCAACGGCAATGGATACCTCCTCACCCAGAAGCTCCCGTATTCTCGCGGCGGTACGGTCAATATTGTCCACACGATTGTGAAGATAAAATACCTGTCCGCCACGGTAAAGCTCACGGCGCATAGCGTCTGCCAAAGTGTTCCAGTCGTGCTCCATAACGTATGTCTGTACCGGCAGTCTGTCGGAGGGCGGCTCCTCTATGGTGGACATATCACGGACGCCGGACAGCGCCATATTCAATGTTCTCGGTATAGGCGTTGCAGAAAGGGTAAGAACGTCAACGCCCTTGGAAAGCTCCTTAAGCCGCTCCTTATGGGTTACACCGAACCGCTGCTCCTCATCAACCACAAGAAGACCCAAATCCTTAAATTTTATGTTCTTGTTAAAAAGCTTGTGGGTACCGATTATTATGTCCACATCGCCGTTTTCAATTCCGCGCATGGCTTTTTTAAGCTGTGCCTGGCTGCGGAAACGGCTAAGTACGTCAATATTCACCGGATAACCGTTAAACCGGCGCATAACGGTGGCATAATGCTGCTGGGCAAGAACCGTCGTGGGCACAAGTATTGCCGCCTGCTTTCCGTCCATAACGCACTTCATTACGGCTCTGAGGGCAACCTCCGTCTTGCCGTATCCCACGTCGCCGCAAAGCAGCCTATCCATAGGCACCGGGCTTTCCATATCCTTCTTTATATCCTGTATTGCCCGTATCTGGTCGTCAGTTTCGGTATATTCAAAGGATTCCTCAAACTCCTTCATCCATGGGTTATCCGGAGAGAACGCAAAACCTATGGCTCGGCTTCGCTCCGCCTGAAGCTTAAGCAGACTGTCCGCCAGGTCCTTGACCGCGCCCTTTGCCCGAAGCTTCGCCTTTGCCCAGTCCGTTCCTCCCAGCCTGCTTAGCTTAACGGGACTGTCCTCCCCGCCGCCGATATATTTTGACACCATATCAAGGGCAGTCGCCGGAATATAAAGAGCGTCAGTACCGGCGTAGGCAATCTTGATATAGTCCTTTTTTACCTTGTCAACCTCTCTTGTGACCATGCCTACAAATCGCCCGATACCATACTGCTCATGTACTACCAGGTCTCCGGGAGAAAGGTCTGTGAAGCTGTCAAGCTTCTGCCTGTTTTTCCGCTCCCTGGTCCGTCTTTTCCTGTAAAGGGGCTTTACAAGCTGTCCTTCGCTTATTATGGCAAGACCCATGGCAGGGTATTCAACCCCCGCGGAAAGGGCTCCCACCGCCACCGTACAGCTGCCTATTTGAGGAAGTGCTGTAAGCTCATAGTCAATAGCCGCCTTAATGTTCTGATTTTTCAGATATTCTCCCAGAATCTCACCACGGCGGCGGTCCTTTACCAGCACAACAACTCTGAAGCCTGTTCTCATATAGTGGCTTATATCGCTGGCAGCCGTTTCCAAACTTCCGCCGTAGGAGGGAAGCTGCTTTGCCAATATGGACTCCACCGTTTTGGGTCTGTAAGGAAGACTTCCTGTGGTAAAGCTCGCCATCATTATAACGGGATAGTCGGAAAGCTTCTCACAAAGCCTATCCCAGGTCAGAGCGAACCGTTCCCCCTCGCCCTCAAGTTTTCCCCTCTCCGCAAGGTCTGCTATATCCTGGCAGAGAGCCTCCATATAGTTTTCTGCTCTGTCGGAAAGACGTCCCGGCTCACACATTACTACTATGGAGTCCGGTCTTATATAGTCCGCCGCCGTCGCCTCTGGATAGAGGAAATCTATATACCTGTCGGAAGCCGGCAAAGAGCGCTCCTCCCGTACCCTTTCAAGGTCCTCTTTTACCGTTTGGACAAGTTCTTCATTTACCTTTTTCCGTGACGAAAGACGGCCTATATAATCCTGAAGCTTTTTTATCAGCTCTTCCCTGCCTCCCTCACAGGAAAATACGGAGCTTTCGGCAGTTGGCATAATTATCGCCTTTTCGGTGGTTTCAATTCTTCGCTGGGTTGACACGTCAAAATAGCCCATTAAATCAATATCGTCGCCGAAAAATTCACAGCGTACCGGGTTGTCCTCGCCCGGTGAGAAAAAGTCCAGTATTCCGCCCCGGAGGGAAAACTGTCCGCTGCCCTCCACCTGCTCAGTTCTCCTGTATCCCGCCCTGACAAGCAGCTTTGTCAAATCCTCAAGAGAATAGCTTTCGCCATTTTTAATCTCAAGCCAAAGCTTTTCAAACAGCTCCGGCGGCATGGTCTTTTGCATAAGGGAATCTGCCGTCGCCACAATAACAGGCTCCTGCCCCTTTATTATCCTGCCTAAAAGGCGAAGCCGGCGGTGCTCACCTTCCCGTGACACGCCCTCTGCATTGAAAAACACAAAGTCCCTGGCTGTCAGAACCGGTATATCCCTTTTTAAAAATCCACCCAGGTCGGCAGCAAACTTCCGGCTCTCCTCCTCATCGGAGCAGATACACACCATAGGTCGACCTGTCAAATAGGCAATGGCCGCCGCTCCGTGTGCTCTCGGAAACGCTCCTGTACCGCTGAGAAGCGCCGGGCACTTGCCCCCTTCTATGGCGCCCACTATGGAGCCGAACTCCTTATCACGCCCAAGGGCTTTTAACAATTCCTCCATCTGCACCACCTTAACATGAAAAATCTGGAAATAGTAGAGACAGAAACACGCCCCGATAACTGCTTAACCGGGGGTGTACTGTTTTATAAAGGTTTTTTCTTAATTACTCCGTAGTGTCGCGGGTATTTTTCCGGTGTATTACGGACTTTTTCCACCATAACTACCCGTCTTGTTATATCCGTTCCGGGGATAGTATAGGTATATAGCGGAAGGAGCTTTCCGCCCAGCGTTACAGCGGCTTTTTCTGCTTCGGCAATTTCCTCGTCGCTGTCGGCGCTTTTCATTGCCATAAATACGCCGCCTACCTTTACGAGCGGCAGACAAAGCTCTGTGAGCACATTAAGCCTTGCCACAGCTCGGGAAACCGCAATGTCATAGCTTTCGCGAAAGTCCCAATCCTGAGCCAGTTCCTCGGCTCGACCGTGTACTGCCTTTGCGGAAAGAGAAAGGGCTTTGCAGACCTCCCTTAGAAAATCCACCTTTTTTTCCGTACTGTCCACAAGGGTCACCTTTGCGCTCTGCTCCCATATGGCAACGGGGATTCCGGGAAAACCAGCTCCCGTACCCACGTCCACAACTGTTTTCCCACTAAAATTATATGCGCCCAATATGCCCACAGAGTCCAGAAAATGAAGCCTGGCCCCGTCCTCCTCACCCTTTATGGCGGTAAGGTTAAACCGTGAATTATAATCCGTCAGCATATCGTAATAGAGCCGGCAGCGGCGGAGGGCTGTATCCTCCGCCGTAAGTCCCATTTCAAGAGCTCCTGCCCTGATTATCTCAGTCAGTTCCATGCTGCCTCTTTCCCGTATTAAACGCTCTTTACCTTTTTAAGCCGGTCAGCTCCGCCCATGTAGGGACGGAGAGGCTCGGGAATCGTTACGGAACCGTCAGCCTGAAGGTTGTTCTCCAAAAACGCGATAAGCATTCTCGGCGGCGCAACGCAGGTATTATTAAGAGTGTGGGCAAGGTAAATGTTTCCGTCCTCACCCTTTATACGAATTTTAAGCCTTCTTGCCTGAGCGTCTCCCAAATTAGAGCAGGAGCACACCTCAAAGAACTTCTGCTGACGGGGACTCCATGCCTCAATGTCACAGGACTTAACTTTAAGATCCGCCAAATCACCGGAGCAGCATTCCAGCTGACGCACAGGTATCTCAAGGCTGCGGAATAGCTCTACTGAATAGCGCCAGAGCTTTTCGTACCAGTCCATACTTTCCTCCGGCTTGCAAATAACTATCATTTCCTGCTTTTCAAACTGATGTATTCTGTAAACGCCTCTCTCCTCCAGACCATGGGCGCCCTTCTCCTTGCGGAAGCAGGGTGAGTAGCTTGTGAGAGTGTGAGGCAGACTGCTTTCGGGAATAATCTGGTCAAGGTAACGACCAATCATGGAGTGTTCGCTGGTACCGATAAGATAAAGGTCCTCACCCTCGATTTTATACATCATAGCGTCCATCTCGGTCTGACTCATTACGCCCTCAACGACGCTTCCGTGCATCATAAACGGCGGGATCATATAAATAAACCCCTTGCCTATCATAAAATCTCTGGCGTATGCCAGCACCGCCTCATGGAGCCTTGCAATATCGCCGATAAGATAATAAAATCCGTTGCCTGCCACCCTTCTGGCGCCATCAAGGTCAATGCCACAGAAGGATTCCATTATATCAGTATGATAGGGTATTTCAAAATCGGGCACCTTGCACTCGCCAAAGCGCTGGATTTCCACATTTTCGCTGTCATCCTTACCGATAGGTACGCTGGGGTCAATTATATTCGGTATCTGGTACATGACCTTTTTAAGCTCCTGGGCGTACTTCCCCTCAAGGTCCTCAAGCTCCGCAAGCCTCTCCGCGTCCGCCTTGACCTGCGCTTTTACTGTCTCAGCCTCCTCCAGCTTTGACGGGTCCTTCTTCGCCTGTCCCATAAGAATACCAATCTGCTTTGAAAGCTTGTTTCTGTTGGCTCTCAGCTCATTTGCCTCGCTTATCGCCGCCCGATTCTCAGCGTCAAGCTCCAGCGCCTTATCTACCAGCGGCAGCTTATAGTCCTGAAACTTCTTTTTTATGTTCTCCCTGACCGCATCGGGATTTTCTCTTAAAAATTTTATATCAATCATTTTATAACCCCTCTTTTTACCCGTTTATTTCATTGAGCATAGCCGTGACTTCCTCTTTATATTCATCAGGAAGCTTCTCCGCTATCGCCTCAACGCTTTCTTTAAGGCGTTCAAGCTCCTCACGGTCGTCCGTAAGGTATGCTTCCCGGAATTTCATATAGGTATCTATGGCGGATATCTGCTCCGTTAACTCGGCAATCTCCTGATTCTTTTCCAAAAGCCCTACTCTGATTTCATCGAGAACTTCGCTCATGGTGTCTATTCTCTCTTCAAGCTCTTTTTTATCATCTTCAAGCTCGTCTATCTCTGTTTCCAGCTTCAAGCTGTAATTTTGCAGTTTGTCAATATTTATCTGTGCCTGCATTGTTGCCTGGCTGTGCTCCTCATTTATGCTGTCAATGGTATTGGCGTTTCTTCTCTGCTGGATAAAATAGCTGAGAAGCACAAGCAAAAACGCCACGGTAAACAGTATTGTTACATAGACTATAACAGACTGCTCCGATTTCCGCTGACTCTTCGGTGCTTCTTTTTCGTCAAGAGGTGCCTTTTCAGTAGCGTTGCCGTCTCCTCTCTTTTGAAACTTCACCTGGCTGCACCTCCCTTGCCCTGTACATACTTCAGTGCCTCGTATAAAGCTTCAAAATCCTCCGGGCTGTAATACTCTATTTCAAAACGCCCTTTCTTTGCTCCGGCAAATATTTTTACCTTTCTGCCAAGACTTTCGGTAAGCTCCTTTTCGACCACCTCATAATAGTCAACACCGTCCTCACCCAGAGGATGACGTGTTTTTTTCTTTTCAGGCTTTTTACTTCCCATTCTCTTGACCAGCGCAGTAGTCTCCCTTACGGAAAGGTCCCTCTCCACCGTCATTCTGGCTGCCTCTGCCTGCTTTTCCGGGTCTTCAATTTCAAGCAGTGCCCTTGCGTGACTCAGTGTCAGTCTGCCTATCTCCACAAGCCCCAGAACCTCCTCCGGAAGCTTTAACAGCCTCAGGGCATTTGCAATTACCGGTCTCGATTTTCCTACGGTCTGCGCCACCCTCTCCTGAGTCATGGAATACTTGTCCATCAGCGCCTTGTAGCCTCTTGCTTCCTCAACCGGGTTCAAATCCTCCCTTTGAAGATTTTCCACAAGGGCAAGCTCAGCCGCTTCCTTCTCGGATACGTCGATTATATTGACAGGCACAGTATCAAGTCCTGCCATTCTGGCGGCGCGCCATCTTCTCTCTCCCGCTATTATCTGATAATAGTCGTCCTCAAGTTTCCTGACTGTTATTGGCTGGATTATTCCGTGCTGTGAAATGGAATCCGCCAGCTCTGCCAGAGCTTCCTCGTCAAAGTTTACTCTGGGCTGGTCTGTTCTTGGCTCTATCCTAACTATGGGTACGGTTGTGGCTGACTGCTCCTGGTTTACGTCATCTCCAAAGAGCGCTGCAAGACCTCCTCCCAGTCCCGTATCATTCAGACCCTTTCCCAAACTGTTTCGGGCCATCTTACTCCTCCTTCTCTCACTTTCCTCTGTTTCTAGCAATTATCTCTCTGGCAAGACTTATGTAAGCCTGGGAACCCTTTGAGCTGTAATCATACGCCGTTACCGGCTTTCCGTGGCTGGGCGCCTCTGACAGCCTGACGTTTCTGGGAATTACCGTTGAAAACACCGCTGACTTAAAATACTTCTTTACTTCGCCCGCTACCTGAAGGGAAAGGTTTGTCCTGCCGTCAAACATTGTCAGCACAATCCCCTCCACACCAATATCAGGATTCATGCGCTTTTTTATTAGCCGCACGGTGTTCATAAGGTCACTTAATCCCTCAAGGGCAAAGTACTCGCACTGTACCGGAATAAGCACGGTATCCGCCGCCGTCAGCGCGTTTAATGTGAGCAGCTCAAGGCTTGGCGGACAGTCTATAAGTATAAAATCATAGTCGTTTCTAAGCCCGTTTAGCTCATCTTTCAGACGGTACTCCCTCTTCTCCATATTCACAAGCTCTACCACCGCACCGGACAGTTCCTTGTTTGAGGGAAGTACATCACCGTATTTTGTTTCTATTATGGCTTTCCTTATATCCGCCCCGTCTACCAGCACATTGTAGGTGCCGATTTCCTGCCTGTTTTTATCAATACCCATGGCAGAGGTGGCGTTACCCTGAGGGTCTGAATCACAGAGAAGCACTCGCTTCCCCTCTTTAGTCAGTGCCGCGCACAGATTAACACAGGTGGTTGTTTTTCCAACACCACCCTTTTGATTTGCTATCGCTATTATCTTACCCATTTATCTCCCTCTGCCCTGTTTTTTCCTTACAATTATATACTACTTTATTTTTCTTTTCAATACTTTGTATTTTCTTTTTTGACTGTTTCACGTGAAACATTTGAAAATTTCCTGTTAACAGTTTGTTTCACGTGAAACAAAAAAATAATATTTTACCCCACAAACATATCCACTTCCTCCAAAGAAAGCCCGTGAAGCGCAATATTAATGCCGTATCCCACAAGTCGGGCAATATCGCTGACGTAAGCGTCTATATCCTTTGGAGTAACTATAAGACCGCTGTACTGAGGGTTTTCCTTAAAATTATCCTGTCCCGTAAGCTCCCCCGCAATAGTGTACGCGTCAACCACAGTGGGAACGCCGATTGCCACAACGGGAACGCCAAGGGATGCTTCGGAAAGCTCCCTTCTGTTATTTCCGACGCCGGAACCGGGAGCAATCCCCGTATTGGAAAGCTGGACCGTTGTACAAAGTCTGGAAAGGCTTCTTGAGGACAGTGCGTCAATGGCAATGACAAGCTTGGGCAACACCGTCCTTACCACGGCCTCAACGGCGTCAAAGCTCTCAATTCCCGTCGTGCCCAGAACCCCCGGCTCAAAAAGTGCAACAGGTCGAAGAAAAGGAAACTGGCTCGAAAGATGTCGTGTGGCAAGTGTGTACTTAAGTGTCTTATGCCCCAGCCCGTCAGGAGTTATCGCCGGATTTCCAAGCCCTACTACCAAAACAGATTCTCCCTTTTCCCGGGGAACAAACCCCTCCAGCTCCCGGGCTACGGCCATGGCCCCCCGCTCAAAGCCCTTCTCCTCCCGTTTTAAAAAGCCGCTCAGCTCAAGAGTAATGTACGTTCCCTTCGGACGCGAAAAAAGCTCCTCTCCCTGCCTGCTTTCTATTATAATTTCCGATACCGTAAATCCCTCAGTCTCTCGCCGAATTTCTAAATATCCAGTTTTTGTAATTTTGCTTTCGGAAAGCTCTTCACTTTTTTCAAGGGCAAGGTCTGTTCTGCCGTAAAACAATGTATAAGTCAGCTCCTTTTATTTTTTCGGACAGCTGTCCGGCGATAATGTATATCTTCTGTTTATTCTTTGCAAAATCAAAAAAAGTATAAGAAAATTTTAAAAAACCCCTTGCAATTTTCTTCATATGATGATACAATGTTAACTCGCACGAGAGTGATTATCCGTGACTTTATAGGAGGAGGTGGCCAGTTTTTATGCCGAATATTAAATCCGCTGAGAAGCGTGTTCAGGTTTCCAAGGTAAATGCTGCTCGCAATAAGGCTGAGAAGTCCAAGCTCAAAACCGTTCTTAAGAGCTTTGACCAGGCTGTGGCAGAGGGCAACCGTGAAGAGGCCCAGAGCGCCTATAAAGTTGCCGTTAAAACAGTTGATAAGGCAGTTACCAAGGGCATTATTCATAAGAACAATGCTGCTCACAAAAAGAGCGATCTTGATACCAAGATGAACAGCCTCTAAAAACTAATAGTCAAATCGGGAGGAGAAAATCCTTCCGATTTAATTTTCGGCTGATGAAATGTTTATTATTCCGTACCGTCATCGGATATTGCTTTTTTGGTACGGAGTTGATAAAATATATTTACAAATAAAATAAGGAGGAGCTAAAAGTGGCACAAAAGGTATATTTCACAAAGGAGATAACTCCTGAAAGCCTTGTCCGTATTTATGACGCCCTGGGAAAGGAGCTTTCCGGCAAGGTAGCAGTTAAAATTTCCACAGGCGAGCCCGGCGGACACAACTTTCTTAACCCGAAGCTCATTAAGCCTCTGGTAGATAAGCTGTCAGGGACTATTGTGGAGTGCTGCACCGCCTACAGTGGCAGGCGCCAGGATCCGAAGGAACACTGGAAAGCCATTGAGGAACACGGCTTTAAGGCCATTGCTCCCTGTGATATAATGGACGAATTCGGTGAAATGGAGCTTCCCATCAAAGGTGGATTCCATCTTGACAGGGACATAGTGGGAGAGCACCTTAAAAATTACGATTCCGTTTTGATTTTGTCCCACTTTAAGGGACACGCGATGGG
>CALWYM010000070.1 GCA_944385775.1 uncultured Oscillospiraceae bacterium
GCCCTTATTACCGCAAATCTTGCTCTGGAACAGGGGAAAGACGTTTTTGCTGTTCCGGGAAATGTGGATTCAAAGGCGTGTAAGGGCTCAAATGACCTGATTAAAAACGGAGCTGCAGTTGCAACAAACGGTCACGATGTTATTGAGGAATACAGATATATTTATCCTCATAAATTTATAGCCAACAGACACAAAGAAGTCTTAAGCAATGAGTCTGTCTCACAGCTTCTTAAAGCTGAATCAGAGAGCAGACCCATAAAAAAGCAAAAGGAATACTCAAAAGAAAAAGTTTCAAGATTAAATGAAAGCAAAAAACTATTTGACAATAACGAAGCTGGGGATTATATTGGCAGTAACAATTCTGACCTTGATTTGGAAAGCTTCGGCAAAACTGAACTTCAGGTGCTGGAGGCAATTACCCAAAAGAGTATGTATATTGATGATATAATAAAAAAGTGTAAGCTGCCGGTGCCGGAGGTTTTGTCTGCGTTGACAATGCTGGAGCTTGGCGGTGCAGTTACCCAGGAGGCAGGCAAACGCTTTACCTCCCATGTAAAAAATAAGTGAGGAGTATTAATGGCAAGAAGTAAGACAAATTTGGTTATAGTCGAGTCTCCGGCTAAAGCCAAAACCATAGGGAAATACTTAGGACCTGAATATAAGGTAACAGCGTCCATGGGGCACCTTCGTGATCTTCCTAAAAGTACCCTTGGTGTCGATATAGAGGGTGGTTTTATCCCCCATTACCAGCCGGTAAAAGGAAGGGAGGACACCATTAACGAGCTGAAAAAAGCAGCAAAATCCAGCGCCAAGGTGTATCTCGCCACGGACCCTGACCGTGAGGGAGAGGCAATTTCTTGACACTTAAAAGAGCTTCTTGAAATACCTGACGATGAGGTTCTCAGAGTTACCTTTAATGAAATTACAAAAAAGGTAGTTTCAAGCAGCATACAGCATCCGAGAAAAATTGACCAGAACCTTGTTGACGCTCAGCAGGCACGGCGTATTCTCGACAGGATTGTCGGATATAAACTTTCACCGCTGCTGTGGAAAAAGATTAAGCGCGGTCTTTCCGCCGGCAGAGTACAGTCGGTAGCAACGAGAATGGTTGTTGACAGAGAAAACGAAATTCGCAGTTTTGTCCCTGCGGAATACTGGCACCTGGACGCAGTTTTAACTAATTCTGATAATGCTGAGTTTACAGCAAGATATTATGGGTCAAATGGAAAAAAGGCTGAACTTAAAACAGAAGATGATGTAAACCATATAAAATCTGACATTCAGTCTGAGCCTTTTATTGTGAAAACAGTTAAGCGAGCTGATAAGCAGAGAACTCCATCGCCACCCTTTATAACCTCTTCTCTTCAGCAGGAGGCTTCAAGGAAGCTTGGCATGACTCCGAGGCGCACTATGTCTATTGCGCAGCAGCTTTACGAAGGAATTGATATTGAAAACGAGGGTACTGTCGGTCTTATCACTTATATGAGAACAGATTCTCTCAGGCTGTCAGACGAGGCTCTTGCCGCTGCAGCGGATATTATAAAAACCCGTTACGGTGCCCAGTACTATCCGGGAGAACCGAGACATTTTAAAACCAAAAGCGGCGCTCAGGACGCCCACGAGGCAATCAGACCGTCCGATCCTGCTCTAACTCCTGAAAGAGTTAAATCCAGCCTGACTACGGATCAGTACAGGCTTTACCGTTTAATCTGGATGAGATTTATTGCCTGCCAGATGTCAAACGCCGTGTACGATGGTATTACGGCTGACATTGAATCCAATGGTCATATATTCCGTTCTAGTTATACAACCCTTAAATTTGCTGGTTTTACCAGCGTTTATGAGGAAGGAAAGGACGATGAACCTGACGAGCCTCAAAAACCTATGCCACTTCTTTCAGAGGGCGAGATTGTAAAGCTAAAGAATATCAAGGAGGAACAAAAATTTACCCAGCCGCCTGCCAGATATACAGAGGCAAGCCTTGTTAAGGCTATGGAAGATACAGGTATCGGTAGACCAAGCACTTACGCCCCTACAATATCAACCATACTGGACAGAGAATACGTGGTTAAAGAGGGAAAAAATCTTAGACCAACACCTCTGGGCGAAGTTGTAACAACATTGATGGAGGAGAGATTCTCCAATATTGTGGATTTGCACTTTACCGCCAGAATGGAGGAAGAACTTGATAGTGTTGAAAAGGGGAAAAAACCGTGGAAAGAAGTTCTTAGTGAATTCTATGGTCCGTTCAGCAAATCCCTTGAGAATGCAGAAAAAGCTCTCGAAGGTGAAAGAATTAAAATTCCTGCTGAGGAAACTGACGAAATCTGTGAAGTTTGCGGCAGAAAAATGGTTATTAAATCCGGCAGATATGGAAGATTTTTGGCGTGCCCCGGTTATCCTGAATGTACTTTCACAAAGCCTCTTGTCATAGAAATGCCTGGAAAGTGCCCAAAATGCGGCAGCAGGATTTTAAAACGCACGTCACGTAACGGATATACTTACTACGCCTGTGAGAAAGGCGCAGCATGTGGGTTTATGACCTGGGACGTACCTGTTAAGGATGTTTGTCCGGAGTGTGGGAAAACCATGTTTAAAAAATCCGGAAGAGGATTTAATAAGCCATTTTGTATTAATGAAGAATGTCCTAATTTTGTACCTGAGGATAAGAGAGGCTACAAGAAAAAGGCACCTGTTGATAATACCGTAAAAACCGAAAGCGGAGGAGAACAACCGGACAGCAAAGAAAAACCTGCAGAGAAAAAATCCCTTATTAAAAAAACATCTTCGAGAAAGAAAGCGGTATCCGAAAAGAAAGTAAAAAAAGCAGACAAGAAATCCAGCACAACCAGAACAAGACGAAAAGTCTCTGCTTCTTCCGAGGGGGACAATAAATGAGTGATGTAACCGTAATTGGCGCCGGGTTGGCAGGCTGCGAAGCTGCTTGGCAGCTTGCCAAAGCCGGAATTCATGTAACTCTCTGTGAGATGAAACCAGAAAAGAAATCTCCGGCTCATGTCAGTGACTCTTTTGCAGAGCTTGTATGCTCAAATTCCCTGAGAAGTGATGAGCTTTCCAATGCTGTGGGACTTTTGAAAGAAGAAATGCGCCGTTTAGGAAGCCTGATAATGGAGTGCGCTGACAAAAACAAAGTCCCGGCAGGTGGTGCCTTAGCTGTTGACCGTGAGAAATTTTCCGATGATATAACGAAAAAAATAATAAATCACCCAAACATTTCAGTTGTTTACAGTGAGGTAAAAGATATACCCGATGGACGTGTCATAATAGCTACCGGACCATTAACTGACGGTTACATGGCGGAGAAAATTATTTCGCTTACTGGTTCTGACGGACTCCATTTTTTTGACGCCGTAGCTCCTATTGTTACATTAGACAGTATATCAATGGATAGCGCATGGTTTGCCTCGCGCTATGATAAAGGAACCTCAGACTATATAAACTGTCCCATGACCTTTGAAGAATACACAGCTTTTGTCCGTGAGCTGGCATCTGCCGAAGAAGCTCAGCTTCATGGATTTGATGACGGCGCTGTGTTTGAAGGCTGTATGCCGGTTGAGGTTATGGCAAGAAGAGGAGTGGACACTCTCCGGTATGGTCCACTGAAGCCCGTTGGACTTAAAGATCCTAAAACAGGTAAAGAGCCTTACGCAGTTGTACAGCTGAGAATGGACAATTCTGAAGGTACGCTTTATAACATGGTTGGATTTCAGACTCACCTTAAGTTTCCGGAGCAAAAGCGTGTTTTTTCAATGATCCCCGCACTTAAAAATGCTGAATTTGTCAGATATGGCGTTATGCACAGAAATACCTATCTCAATTCTCCTGAACTTCTGGACAGATACTATCGGTTGAAAGCAGATAGCAGAATCAGCTTTGCCGGACAGATGACAGGGGTTGAGGGCTATATTGAGTCTGCAGCATCTGGAATGCTGGTTGGAATGGAAACTGCCAATGAAGTGCTGAACAGACCATTTATCAATTTTCCTCAGGAAACCGCAATAGGTGCTCTTGCGCTATATGTAAGTGGAGGCAGCATAGGTTCGTTTCAGCCAATGAACATAAATTTCGGTATAATTACCCCTCTTGGTTATAGAGTCAAGGGAAAAAGGGAAAAGAACAAAGCCATTTCCCTCCGGTCTCTTGAAATTATAGATAAAATCGTATCAGACCGGATGTAATTAGCCGCAATTTACAGAAAGGAATTTGCGTATGAAAATTATTGTCGACGCCATGGGCGGAGATAACGCACCAGAAGAAATTGTAAAGGGTGCAATTAATGCTGCGGAAGAATTTAATACTGAGATTATTCTGGTAGGAAAGGGTGAAAAAATCCTCCGCGTTCTTGATAAGATGGGACGTAAAGATCTGCCGTCTGGTGTAGAAATTGCTAACGCCTCACAGGTTGTTGAAATGGAGGACGACCCTACGACTGTAACAAGAGTAAAAAGCTATTCTTCAATGACAGTCGGTCTTAAGATGCTTCACGACGGCAATGGCGACGCAATGGTATCCGCCGGCTCTACTGGCGCACTTCTTTCCGGAGCAACGCTTATCGTAAAAAGAATTAAGGGTATTCGCCGTGCTGCTCTTGCTCCCATTGTTCCAAGCGCGAAGGGCGGTTTTCTGCTTGTGGATTGCGGCGCTAATGCGGGTTGCACCCCTGAGTATCTGCTCCAGTTTGGATATATGGGTCACTTTTACATGGAGAATCTGGTGGGAAGGACAAAACCAAAAGTGGGTCTTTTGAACATAGGAACAGAAGAAACTAAAGGAACTGATCTTCAGAAAGCTACGTGGGCGCTTTTGCGTGACGCCGGTGAAAAAGGCAAAATCAATTTTGTCGGAAATGTAGAAGCCAGGGGCGCAATGCTTGGCGACTGTGATGTACTTGTAACCGATGGTTTTAGCGGCAATATCCTTCTTAAGGGAATTGAGGGTGTCGGTCTTTTAGCTATGGACGAACTTAAGAAAATGTTCTTGAAAAACATGAAAACAAAGCTTGCTGCTGCCGCTATAAAAGATGAACTTAAGAGCTTTAAAAAGCGCTTTGATTCTTCTGAAATAGGTGGCACAATGCTCCTTGGCATCTCAAAACCTGTTATCAAGGCCCATGGTTCGTCCAATGCCTATGCTATAAGAAGTGCCATCAGACAGGCTATGGAGGTTGTAAACTCCAATGTATGCGGTGCAATAGCAGATAATATTGACAGCATGAAAATATCATCTACGGAAAGGTAATTTGCAAATGAGGGAACTGGAAGCCAGATTGGGATATAAATTTAACAATATAGAGCTTTTGGAAACAGCCCTGACTCACAGCTCATATTCCAACGAAAATCGTTTGGAATCAGCAAAATGTAACGAGAGGCTTGAATTTCTTGGAGATGCGGTTCTGGGGCTTATAGTAGCAAGGTATCTATATGAAAATTTTCCTAAAGTAAATGAAGGAAAGATGACACGGCTCCGTTCAGAACTTGTATGTGAAAAGAATCTTGATGAGGTTGCGGCAAAGCTTCAGCTCGGAAGTTACCTTAAGCTTGGAAAAGGTGAGGAGCTGGGCGGGGGAAGGTCAAGACCATCCATTCTCGCTGATGCGGTCGAGGCAACTCTTGCTGCAATATACTTAGATGGAGGTATGGTTCCTGCAAAGAACTTTGTAAACAGATTTATCTTAGAAGTTTTTGAGGCAGGAACAACCGACTATACTCGGGACTACAAAACAGAACTTCAGGAACTGGTTCAAAAGAAAGGTGCGCAGCACATCTCGTACACTGTTATTGGAGAAAGCGGTCCAGACCATATGAAAGTATTTGAAACCGCTGTTTTATTAAACGGTACTCAGTTAGCTACAGGATCAGGTAAAAGTAAAAAAACAGCTGAACAAATGGCTGCAAAGGCTGCTCTTGAAAAACTTGGCGCTTTGGTCTCAAATCAAAACACCGGTAGTAAATTGTAAAGGCGTGTTAATCAGATGACTCCAAGAAGGTCAATTATTCCAATTTTTGTTCCTCACCTAGGTTGTCCTCATATGTGTGTTTTCTGCAATCAGCGCAGAATATCTGGATCTTCTGTTCCCGCAGACGCAGAAACCGTAAAAGCCGAAATTGAATTGGCACTTTCAAAAATTCCAGATAGTTTTGAGAAAACGGTGGCTTTTTACGGAGGAAGCTTTACTGCAATTCCAGTCAATCAGCAAAACGAACTTCTTTTAGCTGTTGAACCATACATGAAGAAAGGCTATGTCAATTCAATAAGGCTTTCCACAAGACCTGACTGTATTGATAATGGCATTTTGGACAGGCTTTATTCTTTTGGAGTAAAAACTATCGAGCTGGGAGTCCAGTCCATGTGTGACGATGTTCTTATGGCTTCAGGGAGGGGGCATAGAGCTGAAGACGCTGTTAACGCTTCCAAACTCATTAAAAGCTTTGGTTTTGAGCTTATTCTTCAGCAAATGACAGGTCTTCCCGAAGATACTGCAGAAAAATCAATTTACACTGCAAAGTCAATTATGAGTCTGTCTCCGGACGGAGTGCGGATATATCCAACCGTAATCATAAAGGATACCGAACTTTATGATATGTGGAAACGGGGAGAGTACAAAGAACACACTGTAGAAGATGCAGTTTCTCTTTGTTCTATACTCCTTGATATGTATGAGGAAAATAATATTCCCGTTATAAGGCTGGGGCTAAATCCTACGGATGAGCTTTCAGGAGGAGATGCTGTAGGCGGTGCTTATCATCCTGCCCTGAGGGAGCTTTGCGAGGGAAGACGATTTCTTAACCGTGAACTTAGTTTTATTTCATCTGTTGATCGTGACAGGGAAGTGGTATTCATGGTACCCAGAGGAAAAATATCTCAGGCTGTTGGACAAAAGCGCTGCAATGTTAACTATATTATAGAGAAATTCGGCGTTAAATCAGTTAAGTTTATTGAAGGAGATTTGCCTGCCGGCAAAATTATGAGAATTTAGCTTATTATACAAAATTGTTCTTGCAATTATTGATTATACATTTTATAATTAATCAGGTATTTATTCATTTTGGAGGTAGCTTTAAATGAGCAAACAAACATTAAAGAGAATTTTAACATTATCCCTTTCAGCCATTATGATGATTTGCGTCCTCAGCGGCTGTGCCACTGTTGGTGGAGAGGGTGAAAGTGCCGGTTTTAGCGGATCTTTCTATATAGTCTATATTCTTGTTATTGTCGCTGTGTTCTACTTCTTTATGATTCGCCCTGAAAAGAAGCGTCGTAAAGAAAGTGACGACATGAGAAATAATCTTTCAGTTGGTGATACTGTTACCACGATTGGCGGTATCGTAGGTAAGATTGTAAATATCAATAACGATTTTATCACAATAGAGACAAGTGAAGACAGAGTTAGAGTTCAGCTTGCCAAGTGGGGCGTATCCACTGTTGGTAAGAAGGGCGACGAAAATCCTGACGAGTAATATTGGTTCCTCCGGTAGAATATACTTCTAGTAAAGTATATTCAATACCGGAGGTTTTTTTTATGTCCAAAAATGAGCATAAGCTGGGAAATCAATCAGTAATTAACGTTGCCTTTGGAGTTCTGGTGCTGTTTTTAACTATGTGCGGATTTCTGCTCCTGTTTGCAGTGCTAATATCAAAGGAAAGTATTCCGTATTCAGAAGAAAACTACTTGCTAATATCAGCTTTTGTTTCCGGAATTTTCGGTTGTACAGCTTATAGATTAAAAAACGGAAAGAGTAAAATTTTTCCCGGGTGTTTAGCCGTTATTTTTGTATCCATATTATTACGTCTCGTTATAACACTTTTTTCAAGTCCCGGTCAAATTTTATCGTGGGATTACATAAAATTTTCCCTTACAATGGTTTTGGCTTCTGTTATAGTCGGATCGGTAAATAAGAAGAAACGCCGCAGAAGATAATATAAAATGGTGATTATATGAGGATACAAAGAATAAATACAATCAAGAGGAAAAAAATTAGAGAAGCCAAAAGCAAAAAAATAATAAAACCTCCGACTCTATATTATTTAATGACAGCAACTTTGATTTTAGGAGCTTTAATTGGTCTTATTTTTGCTTCTAAAGGTTTATATAGTAAGGAGATAGACGAAATGCTAAAAGTCTCTGTAAACAGTTTTACAGAGGTAATATGGAAAAAAGTCCTGGGAACAGTTTTGTTTTTACTTGTAATTTCCATACTTGGTTTCTCAGTGTTTGGCACACTTTGTATACCACTAATGCTTTTTGGAAAAGCTTTTTGCATCACATATACAGTATCGTATTTTACAAGATATCTCGGAAGTGAAATATTTACATATAACTTCAGCTGTTATGTAATAAT
>CALWYM010000071.1 GCA_944385775.1 uncultured Oscillospiraceae bacterium
AGTTTGCATAAAGGCAGCAATTCTTCATACGGTCAGTAAGGGGATCCACAGGGCGTGGAAGACCAGAGCCGCCCCAAAGACTTACCCAGTGCTCTTCTCCATTGTCGTGGCAGTTAAAGATGAGGGACATACAGCCCGGGGTATGACCTGGTGTGAGGACAGGAATAAATCTGTGATTACCAAAGCAAATTTCTTTACCATCCTCGAGATAGAAGTCGATATGGGGATACTCGGTTTCTGTTATGGAGCCCATCAGCATGGATGACACCATAAATGAAGTGTCAGTTTCACCCTGACATGCCTTACAGCCATACTCGTTTTGCAGTCGCTTAGCTCCCAAGAAATGGTCACCGTGACCATGGGTAATGATAATCGTATTAATATTAGCGGGGTCAAGTCCAACCTTTTTAAGCCCAGGGACTATGTACTTATCAGCAGCATCCACCGGATCCATGGCATCAATAAGGACAATTCCTTCGTCAGTCGTAATAGCAAACACGCCAACACCACGGCGACCTATATACCAGACATCGTCAAAAATCTTTATAGGTTCGACCTCTTGATTCATGAACTTCTTCATTTCTTCACGGGACATTTTTTTGATATCCATATTCTATAATCCTTTCTTTTAATAAATTTAAGCAATTAATATTATTGATGGCTTCTCGTTACACCAACGGGAACAGAATTGGTATGTAGATACAGAATACGATAATTCCTGCTACGGAATATATAAGACCCTGTTTTGCCCATTCACCCATGGTGTATCCACCAGCCTCATAGAGCATATTGGCGTTGGTATTAGTAGTCGGCATGAGGAAACAATTTCCAGTGCCCTGAGTTGCAGCCAGGAACATAGCTGTGGCATTGTAACCGTTAGTAACTGCAATAACCGTTGCGAGCATTCTAAAAATGTTAGAAACGGTAGAGTTCTGCAGGAACTGGGTAAGGGTCATTGTTACAAGATACATGCTGAGCATTACGAGGAACGGGCTCATTCCGCCGGTGATAGTGCTGAACAGATCAGAAAGGACCTGATCGGAACCGGTTTTTGTGATGGCGGTTGCAAGAGGCAGAGTACCAACAAAGAGGAAAATGATAGGAGTAGCGCCGGCCTGAATAGCCTCACGGTCGGAAAGAACGCCGCTGACAGTCATTATAAATGCGCCTAAGCAGGAGGCATACCAGGTGGGAATACCCAGCAGAGCACTGGCTACGACGCCAATAATGGTTCCAAAGAAAATGATAAGCGCAAGTTTCTTTTGAAGTTCGGTAAGGGGCTTAGGACCACGACGGTTATTTCTGCCCTCGGCTTTTGCAACCGCATCAGCAGCTGCTTGCTGGGCGCTTGCTAGCTGGGGAATATTTCCCTTGTCAGGAGCAATTTTTAAGCCGATGGTCAACGCAATGGCCGCATAAACGATTGTAAACGGAATTTTGACAATCATGTTTGTGAAGTAGGTAAATTCTCCCACGCCTCCAAGCTGCTCGATAATGGTGTTGTTTGCGATATAAGAGGCAGCGTTTCCACCGAGAGGCAGAAGACCTGAGAAGGCCATAGACATAATCATGAATGGATAGATGAATTTGCTCATTGGGCGTCTTTGCTCGGCACAGATGCCCTGAATAATAGGCAACATAATGGCCATTGTGGTAGCTCCGTTGACTACACAGCCAAGCAAAAAGCAGGAATAGTGATACCAATAAGAATTTTCCTGTCACTGGAACCTGGTTTTATAAAGGTACGGCTTAGTTTTGATACTACATCGGTCTTATTCATACCAGCAGCCACAATGAACATGGAGAACATCATAATAATTGAACTGTTTGTAAGTCCCGCCCAGGCTTCCTGAGATGTAAGAACTCCTGTTATTTCTAGCAGTATTGGAATTATAATTGCTGCCAAAGTAAGTTTTAATTTGAATACAAAGATTAGTACAAGAAATAGCGCAAAAATACTAAGCAAAAGTATTTGATCCGTCATATATTTCTCCTCCCTGTTTTATCGGTCTACAATGGAACCGTCTTCGTGAAGATTTATTCCTCCGCACATTCCCTTAAATGGAAATACCTTGTCAATATCATCAATAAGCTCGACGCCAAGTCCTGGACCGTCCGGAACACTTATATATCCGTTTTCAACATGGAAAGGAGTTTTCATTTCCCTGTCCAGACGGCAAACGCCGTTTGCCATGGGATATTCCTGAATCTCAAAGTTTGGTATGGCGGCGTCAAGCTGCAGGCAGGCTGCAGTAGATATTGGTCCGAGAGGATTATGAGGAATGAGATATATTCCCCTTGCCTCCGCCTGGGCGGCAATTTTACGTCCTGCGGTAAGACCGCCGGCAACGCACATATCAGGTCTTATGTATCTCACCGAAGTGGTTGTAATGAGAGTATCAAATTCTTGTGGATTAATAAAACGCTCACCGGTGGCCACAGGTACACGGCATTGGTCAATAACTGTGCGCATAGCCTCCGGATTATCCGGTATAGGGTCCTCATAGAAGTGGGGACGGAGATGCTCAATGGCTCTTCCAAGCTCTATTGCCTCAGCAGGTCGTAAGCCTCTGTGACACTCCACAGAAATATCAGTGTCCCATCCCACGGCACTTCGGACAGCTTCCATTGTGCCGGAAACCCTGTTTACCAGGGCGGAAAAAGCTTCGCCGCAGCGACCGTCAGGATTTTTTGGATGACCAATGGAGAAGCGTATAGCGTTGAATCCACTGTCTGTAAGGGACTTTGCTGCACTGGCAAGCTCCTGGGAATTTTCGTCACGAGCATTTACATATATGCGGATTTTGTCCCTTGTTTTTCCTCCGAGAAGCTCATGGCACGGAACTCCCAGGATTTTGCCTTTCAGATCCCACAGCGCGATGTCTATTCCTGATATTGCGGCCTGAGTAATGGAACCTCTGAAGTGCATGTTGCGGGTAAGAGCGTTCCAGATAAACTCTGTACGCATGGGGTCAAGCCCTTCTATTAATTTACCCATCTGGCAAAGAACCTGTGCTGTTGGTTGCTGATAGCCCCAGGCTCCGCATTCACCCCAGCCCACAAGTCCAGAGTCGGTGTGAAGCTTTATGAAAAGATAACGATGACCTGCCAGAATTGGCTCAACTTTTGTTATCTTCATTTTTCGCCCTCCTTTATGTGATGAACTTATATGCACATTTTAATTAACAAAAATCAGCTGTTTTTTGTATGAATTGATAGTAACATAACAAATCAAATTTGGGAAATTACTATTTATTGGGCATACAAACTTTGGGTTATTAGTTAAATTAATGATATATAAAAATTTTTTAAACACTATATTAGCAATAAATCAGGTAAAATAAGGCGCATAAGATTATATTATTTTGACGAAAAATGTCGTTGCCGTCGATTTTGACAGAATATTGACGGCTTGAGTTTTCTATAAAAATTTTTAAATGAGACGAGATTTGTCAAGGAGTGTTTTTGCAAAGCAGTGTGCAATTCGCATTGACAAGCAGCAAAAAGAACGCTATAATAATGTCGTTATCGATAATGATGTTATTATTTAGGCGCAGAGGAGTG
>CALWYM010000072.1 GCA_944385775.1 uncultured Oscillospiraceae bacterium
CAATATGCACATATAATCCGCCGCCAATTACTACTGTCATTATGGCTTTTATTGCTAAATATAACAAGCAAAACTTTTAAAATTAATAAAAATTTTAAATGGGCACGGTATATTCACCGTGCCCAAAATGTTACCTCTCACCGAGGCTTTTAAAGGTTTTTATCCCATACCCCTCAGGTGAATAAACTTTTCCGTTGACATTTATATCTGTTCTGCCTTCAGTTTTTTTCACTTCCACATGAAGCTTTTCTCCCCCAAGCCCTATATCGGCGACATAGCCTTCCCAGCTTTCAGGAAGCTTTGGCTCTATATAAAGCCTGCCCTGACGCTCCACAATGCCGAGAAGTTCCTCCGTAACTGTTCTGTACATCCATCCGGCGGCTCCCGTATACCAGCTCCAGCCGCATCGTCCCAGGTTATCCTCCCCGGAATACACATCAGCCGCTATTACAAAGTCCTCACCTTTATAAATTTCCATATCACGCTCACCGGGAAGTATGCTGTTAATAATCTGCCAGCCCTTTTCCGCCTCTCCTGTTTCAAAAAGCGCCCCTGCCAGCCAGATTGCCCCATGAGTGTACTGCCCGCCATTTTCCCTGAAGCCCTGACCATAGCTTTTAACATAGCCCGGTTCTTCACTTCCGTCTCCAAAGGGCGGCGTAAAGAGCTTAACAAGCCGCGTTTCCGGTGAATACAGGTTTTCACAGGCAGATAGCAGCGCCCTGTTAACCATATCTCCCTTTCCCAATGCGAAAGCCGCAAAGCTCTGGGCGATTGAATCAATGCTGCACTCGCTGTTTTCATGGGAGCCCAGAGGCTTTCCATCATCGTAATAGCCCCTTAAGAACCACTCTCCGTCCCACGCTTTTTCTGCCGCCTTCTTTAATCCGGTCGCATAATCAGAAATCTTGTCCGCCTTTTCCTTATCCCCGTCTTTTCTGTATAGCTCTGAAAGCCTCGTAAGCGATATTGCGCCGAAGAAGCTGAGCCATACGCTCTCTCCCTTACCCTCGTCTCCTACTGAATTAAAGCCGTCATTCCAGTCTCCGTCGCCTATAAGGGCAAGACCATGATTGCCGACTCCCCTTTTCATAAACAGCTCCGCTGCCCTGCCGGCGTGGTTTAACACCGATTCGGTAAACTGCGAGGTCTGCGGCGCTTCGTACCTGTCCCTTTCACCGTCGCCCAGAGGCGCAGATACAAGATAACTCTCCTTAACACGGCATATACCGTAGTCACCGGTTTTATCCACATATTCCCAAAGCACATAGGGCAGCCACAAAAGATCGTCGGAAATTCTTGTTCTCACTCCACGACTGCCTTTAGGTAACTGGTGCCACCAGTGCTGAACATCGCCTTCGGTATACTGATGACGGCAGCAAAGTCTTATCTGCTCCGCCGTTTTCTCCGGTCTGGACTGTATAAGCGCCATGGAATCCTGAAGCTGGTCGCGGAAACCCATGGCTCCGCCGCTCTGATACATGGAACTTCTACCCAGGATTCTGCACGCTATTACCTGATAGAGAGCCCAGCCGTTTATATATCTGTCAAGACGGCTATAACCCGTTTTTACGGTTACCGGACAGGCTCTTTCCTTCCAGCGCTTCTCTGTCTCCAGAAGTTCCCGCTCCGCGTTTTCGTATACCGAAAGCTTAGACGCGGTATCTGTACTGTCAGACCACACCATGACTATTTTATCTGTAAAATCAAGGGTAACCGCGGCACATATATTCTTGCCTGTCATAAGCTTTCCGTCAAAGTCACCCTTAAGTCCGCTGTCTCCGTCTGTTGTAAATTCATTGATTTCCTCAGAGAAAGCGAGGCAGGCTCTCATTCCGCTGTCGCCTGAAGCAAACACCAGCCTTCCGTTATCCATGGACGCTGAAACCGCTCCTTCTCCCCGCTCTCCCAGAATTACATCGGAGAAAAATTCCAGCCTGTCACCGTCTAAAAGTCTCTGGCTTCTGATTATCAAAACTCTCGCCGTTTCGCCCTCGGGAACAAAGCAGGTCATTTTTATCTTAGTACCGTCAATCTCCTTTTCCCACATCTGGTATCCCAAACCGTAGGTAACAAGGGTAGGGTTGTCGTCGCCGCAGGCAAAGAGCGATATTTTTCTGTCCCTACGACGAAGATAAATTCTTTCGCTGCCCCACAAAGTCATGGGGTCGTTTATCCATCTGTTTATTCTTCTCTCGTGGGCATTTTGAAGCCACATATATCCTGACCCTGTTTCTGTTACGATACAGCCAAAGCTTCCGTTTGACAGTACATTTGACCAGTTCAGCGGCGGAAGCGCGCTTTTCAGCGCCAGCCTGTATTCGCAGTTTTCTCCGTAGGTACAGCCCAGCCTGCCGTCATGCTTTTTCTGATAAATTTCCGGAACATAGGGGAAAGGCTCCTTTTCCGTTCGTTCAGCCAGCCTCTCCCTGTCAAGGTCAATGGTAAGGTCGGAAAGAAGCAATACCGTTTCCGCTCCGTCCTTCTGGGCATCTACGAGGTGAACTCCACCGGGCTGTCCAATGGAATCCCGTCTTCCGATTTTTGTCAAAAGCTCCTCTGCTGCCCGGCTTTGGCGGCTTCTGTAATCTCCGCCGTCCGTTATTATCAGCGCAAGGTCGCTTTTTACCCCATTTTCACTTAAAAACGCATGGCGCCTGATAAGGGATAATGCTGCCGTAAGCTTTTCATCGCTGTCAACCCTCGCCGACAGAATCGGGTTATCTCCGGAAATGCCAAACTTCCAAAGGGCTTTTCTCGGGTATGCTCTTGTATTTTCCCTGTTTCTTTTGAAAAGCAGCGGTGTAATATAATCAACAGCCAGCGCCATGTCAATGCTCTTAAGACCCAGCATAACGGACGCAGCCTCCAGGTGACTTACTCCAGGCTTTTCCCTGCGCTTTAAAATTCTCTCTCCGTCTTCTTCTGTGTTTTTTTTTGAATAGGAAACAGACTTCGAAAACACCAGCTTTTCTTCACCCTGAGAGAGCTTTATTGTGTAACTGCAGCTCATCTCGGGACAAAGCTTCTTAAACTCCGCACAGCCCGGGAAAACGCCCCGCTCCGGGGCGGTACATATTTCGCCAGGTCTGTCGCAGGTAAGAGTCAGGTAAACCTCCTTTTTCTCACCTCTGCTCCTTCTTCTGAAAGTTACGTGACGTTCCCCCTTGCAGGCTTCAAGGCAAAGCCTTGAAAACGCCGGGTGGGCATTGTAGTCCGCCGCACCGTCCATTACAGGCTCAAAGCAGTAAATAAGTTCCCCTCCGCTTTGAGAATTAATGTTCACGCTCCATAGCTCACCGGCAAATTCGCCGGGTACCCTGACTCTGACCTCAGAAGAAAACTCCTGGCATTCCGCAGTGTACACCGCCTCCTCACCTGAAAAACTAAAGCCGTATTTTACGCTTTTGTCGTAAAGTGGTGCAGGAAGCAGTGAATATACGTGACCGCGGACGGTGAAGAACAGCTCGGTGCCGTTTTTACCCAAGGGAATGCTGTCCCACCTTGTGACCAATCTCCCGTGCCAACTTGAAAGCGTCTTTCCGTTTTCGGCGGCTACTATACTGTAAGCGCCGTTTGAAAGTGGTATGCAGGCAGGCTGGTAAGGATTTGTCACCTCACCCTCGCTTCTGTAAAGACTTTCCATAAGCTTTTCGGGTTTCTTCGGCACATCAGTCTCGGGAAGCTTTAAAATTACCTGTCCCATGGGAACCTTTTCCTCTAAAAGCTCAAAGTAGGCTTTCATTCTCACATCGGACATAAACCTTTTTTGCATAATGTTTCCGCAGAGAAGATTGTCTATGGCAACTATACTCATACCAAGGTGGTGAGCCATATATGCGTATACTATTTCATAGCTGCCCTCAATCTGACGCGAGGGAGTAAAGTCCACCGCCTCATAAAAGCCCCATTTGCCGGTAGCGCCAAGGTTTTTAAGGACTTTCAGATTTTTAATTGCGGCGGTAGGCTCCACGCTGAGTGCCAAAAACGATGCATAGGGTGCAATTACCCTATCCTGCTCCATGTTTCTTTTAAGAGCAAGGGTCTGTACGCCGTGAGCCTTATAGCTGTAACTCATACCGGGGTTAAAGGCGTAAAAGCCGCTTTCCGATATGCCCCACACCTGCTTTCCGCCGTTTTTTCTCTGGGCGTACACACAAAATTTGGAGCTTTCATAAATAAGTGAATTTTTAAGACAGGGCAGAAAAAGGTTTGGCATAAGATATTCAAACATCGTACCTGTCCAGGATACCATACCGCTGTAATTATCAAGGCTTACAAGGGCTCTGCCCAATGTTTTCCAATGCTTTACCGGTACGTCCCCCCGCGCTACGGCCATATAGCTTGTGGTTCTTGCCTCGCTTGAAAGTAAATCATACCATCCGTCGGTAGGGGCGTCTTTTCCCATATCCCACCCGATATAGAACAGTCTCCGCTTTCTGTCATACAGCGGCTTAAAGCTCATTGATTCAAAAAGCGCGTCGCAGCGGTGGGAAAGCTCTGTAAAATTCCACTGCTTAAAGGTCTCTTTCAGCACCACAAGGCAGGCGGCGAAATTTCCGCTATCTACCGTTGATACATACGCCGGCTTTAACGGCTTCAAAGTTTCCGTATCGTACCAGTTGTAAAGATGTCCATTCCATTTTTCAAGCTTTTCAACTGTACTAATCGTGTTTTCGATACGAGTGACGCAGTCCTCTTTTGTTATAAGTCCCAGGTCATGGGCAGAAAGGCACGCCAAAAGGCTAAGACCGATATTTGTAGGTGAAGTTCTGTGGGCTTTCCCCAAAGGCGGCTGGGTTTGAATATTGTCAACGGGAAGGTAGTTGTCCTGCTGCTGCAGGCTTTCGTCAAAAAATCCCCATATCTGTGCGGCGCATTGAGAGAGGAAGTTTCGCTCGCCGGAGTATATGTTTTTCTCCTCGCTGTACTCTCGGCTCAGCGCCCAGCTGTATGCCGGCGCAAAAATCCACACAAGCCCAAGGGCTGAAAGTCCCGCGTTTACGGGAAGAATTATTGCCAAAATACCGGCAATGGGGCATACGGCAAGCTTTATATAGTTGACCCTCATAGTGTTGCCGTAGCGTTTTTCCGTTTCGGAAGCCGTGACCCACTGCAATAGCTTTTTATGGCTCACTGTCATTCTGTAAACAGATGAAACTATGGCTGAAAGATTCGTCCATGCCTCCGCAGGAAGGAGAATCAATCTTACAAAAGTTGTCATAATAACCCCTGCCATACCCGGTATAACGCCGGAATGGTATCTGAGCTTTGACGTTCCGTCATGGCGCAGCAACATTCTTGTGGAAGAAATAACAAGACCCGTTCCGTGTGCCAGCACCGCAACAAAAGCAGATACGGCAAAGGCTTTCGTACCTACCAGCGCTCCGATAAACAGCGACAGGAAAATCATAACCGGAACAAGGCTTCTTCTCAGGTTATCAAAAACCTTCCACCTGCTAAGCTCGTTTAAGGGGTTCTCCACCCGCTCACCCTTGCCGTTTCTTACATGACCTTTAACATATCGTATATTCTGCCAGTCTCCCCTTGTCCAGCGGTTCATTCTTGAAAAATACGATGTGACCTTATAGGGGAATGAGTCTGTAAACTCTATATCACTGGCGTAGCCGCAGCCCATGTAGCCGCCCTCAAGAAGGTCGTGGGATAAAACGATGTTTTCCGGAAAGGCGTCTATCATCAGCGCACCGTAAACCGGGACATTTATAAGTCCTTTCCCGGAAAAACTGCCCTGGGCGAAAAGGTCCTGATACACCTCCGACGCTGTGGAATTATATGGGTCTATACCGGCATGACCGGCAAAAATCCTGGTAAAATCAGAGCGGTCACCGCTTTTCAGGTCAGTTGCCATCTTGGGCTGAATTATACCGTATCCCGACACAACGGCACCTCGTTTCCTGTCTATGACAGGCTTGTTAAGTGGGTGCATTGCCGTTCCGATAAGCTCCAAAATACTGCCCGCAGTTACTCTTGTATCAGAATCAAGGGTTACGATATAGGCAGTGCCTGCCAGTGTTTCCCGATCTATTCCATAGGGGATTACCTTGCTTTCCCTGCCTAAAAGAAGCTTTACAAGCTCGCTGACTGCGCCTCTTTTCCTCTCGTATCCCATATAAACCCCATCATACCGGTTCAATTCCCTCTTTCGCAGCAAAAGGCAGAACCGGTTGCCGTACTGACTGTTAAGCCTTTCTATCGACTTTACCGCGGCGGCTATATACGCTTTATCTGTATCCTTTTCCGCTGCTGTATGCTCCGGCAAATCAGCAAGTATACCAAAAAACAGGTTCTCTCCCGACTTTCTGTTGAGGAGCATATACTCCTCCAGCGCTCCGGCATACTTTTCCCCGTCCTTCTCCGAGGCAAGAAGCGCCGATATTACGCATATTGTCTTTGCGACCTTGGGAACTCCGTCTTTAAGCTCGATTCTGGGAAGCCGTGACGGATGGACAATGCTTACGGAAATATAGTCCACCAAATTTTTCACTATTTCTGATATGGGAATAATCAGCAGCACAACAATAAAGGGCGAAGAAAAGCATATTCCGAACAAAACCGTAAAAAACAGCGTAAGGAATATATTAAGTCCAATATACCACTGACCTGTGGGTTTCCTTTTTTTCTTTCCCAGAGGGTTTTTTATAAGATATGTGCCTACGTGCTTATCCGGAAGCTTTTCCGCCATCTTTAAAGCTTCTGTAACAACCTGAACCTGGGTCATATTGTACCGCTTGGCAAGCCTTGCCACTGTTTTTCTATAATATTGCCTTGTAGGTCTGTCCATGTGAGGATATATGCCTGCCGGGTCGCGAAGCAAAGCCTCCTCCACCTTGCTTGCGGAATCCAATATAAGGGTAAAATCGTAGGAAGATATAAGGCGAAGGGAGGTAAATACGTTTTTGAATATTTTCTGTAAATCGTCCTTATCAGACTGTTCCTCCGCAAGCTCGGCAAGATATACTATAAGCTGAAGGGTTACAGAGGGCAGAAACAGGTTCAGCTCCTCCTCTGTCAGCACTGACACGCGCTGATATTCCCGCAAAAACAACTCCACACGCTCCGGAGTCACCTGACCAAGACCAGAATATACAAGGCTCATTGCAGCTTCCATAACCCTTGTTCTGTCAGGCGCCACCGCAGGCAGCTTTCCGCTGTCACGAAGCCTCATACAGGCAGCCCTGCCCTCCCTTTGGGCAAGATAATAGTTATCGTAAATCCATTGAAGACCCTCGTTATACTCTCCGTTACTCTGAGCTATTTTTCTAAGTGAGGAAAGCCTGGCTCTGACCTCCTTTATTTTCCCGGACAAATCGCACTTGCCCTTAATCGTATCTGAGGAGGCGGAATTTCTTGCATAGTTTCCAAGCTGCTCCAGCTCCATATATATTCCTGAATCCTTAATAGGCATAGTAAAGCTCCTAACTTAACCTTTAATTGTCCTTCTGTGTAGCATTTTTCCCGGAAAAATTTATAAATATTCCTTGACAAATGGAAAGGCGTTTATTATAATATTCATCTGTAAAGCGTAAAGGCTTTACAGGGAGGTATTTACTGTGGCTGACAAAACTCTTGAGATGGCGCTTTTGTACGATTTTTTCGGTGAGCTTCTCACAGATAAGCAACGTGAATACTTTGATCTTTACTATAACGACGACCTGTCGCTGTCGGAAATTGCGGAAATTACCGGCATATCAAGGCAGGGCGTCCGGGATATAATTATGAGGGCTGAAAATTCCCTCCGCTCCTATGAGGAGAAAACAGGCGTTGTAAAAAGATTTCAGGAGATGGACCGTAAAATTTCCGACTTACAGAATGTCGCCACAAGGCTTTGTGAGGTTTCTGAGGGTGTTGAGGCAAAGAAGCTTGCGGCTACCATCATTTTTGGACTCTCTGATTTGAAAGGTTAGAATATGGCATTTGAATCTCTTTCCGATAAGCTGAGCGCAGCCTTTAAAAAGCTGCGTGGAAAAGGGCGTCTTTCCGAGGCTGACATTAAGGAAGCCATGCGTGAGGTTCGTCTTGCCCTTCTCGAGGCCGATGTTAACTACAAGGTCGTCAAAGACTTTGTGAAGAGCGTCAGCGAAAGGGCCGTGGGCGCAGACGTAATGGAAAGCCTGACACCCGCTCAGATGGTAATTAAGATAGTCAATGAGGAGCTTATCTCATTGATGGGCGGAACTACGGCAAAGCTCAATATGTCCCCAAAGGGCATGACGGTAGTTATGCTGTGCGGTCTTCAGGGCGCAGGAAAAACCACAAACGGCGCAAAGCTGGCTGCCCTGCTTAAAAAACAGAATAACAAGCGTCCTCTTCTGGTTGCCTGCGACATATACCGTCCGGCTGCCATAAAGCAGCTTGAAACTGTCGGCGGACAGCTTGGTATCCCAGTATTCCAGATGGGTACTGAGGCCCCTGTGAAGATTGCCACTTCCGCCATTGAACACGCGAAAAGGTATGGGAATGACCTTGTAATTCTCGATACCGCCGGTCGTCTTCACATTGACGAGCAGCTTATGGACGAGCTTAAGCGGATTAAGTCCGCCGTCTCCCCTGATGAAATTCTTCTTGTGGTTGACGCGATGACCGGTCAGGACGCAGTTAACGCTGCCTCCGCTTTTGACGAGGCATTGGGTATTACCGGCGTTATGCTTACAAAGCTTGACGGTGATGCAAGAGGCGGCGCGGCTCTGTCTGTCCGTGCCGTTACGGGAAAACCCATAAAATTCTCCGGCACAGGTGAAAAGCTTGACGCTATTGAGCCCTTCCATCCTGACAGAATGGCTTCCAGAATACTGGGTATGGGCGATGTGCTTACCCTCATAGAAAAGGCCGAGCAGAGTCTTGACGAAAAGAAGGCTCAGGAACTGGCTGAAAAAATGCGTAAAAACGCCTTTACCCTTTCTGATTACTATGATCAGCTTCTTCAGCTTAAAAGCATGGGCAGCATAAACGACATTGCCGGTATGCTTCCCGGCGGTGCCGGAAAAGCCCTTCAGGGAGCAAAGCTGGACGAAAAGATGTTTTCCAGAATAGAGGCAATTATTCTTTCCATGACTCCTGAGGAGCGAGACAATCCATCTATCCTCAATTCAAGCCGTAAAAAGCGTATTGCCGCCGGCAGCGGCACTCAGGTCGTGGATATTAACAGGCTTATTAAACAGTACGATATGCTCAAACAGCTTACAAGGCAGCTTTCAAAGGGAAAAATGCCGTCTTTTATGGGCGGCGGACGCGGTAAGCGCGGTATGTTTGGCTTTTAAACAGTTTATCTAATATCAGTCGAGGATATTTGATATATAGAATTTATTAAACCATAATTTGGAGGTATTTTATTAATGGTTAAGATCAGACTTCGCAGAATGGGCGCTAAGAAGGCACCCTTTTACAGAATCGTTGTTGCAGATTCCCGTTATCCCCGTGACGGTCGTTTTATTGAGGAGATCGGTACCTATGATCCTATGGCAGAGCCCTCTACGGTTAACGTAAAGGCAGATCGTGTTCAGGAGTGGATTAAGAACGGCGCACAGCCTACCGATACTGTTAAGACCCTGCTCAAAAAAGCAGGCGTGCTTTGATCGGAGGGGTTCCCTTGAAAGAACTCCTGGTCTACATCGCAAAGAATCTGGTAGATTCCCCTGACGATGTGCGTGTCGTGGAGGTTGAGGAAGAGGACAAAACTGTCTTTAAGCTCTCTGTTGCCCCTGACGATATGGGCAAGGTTATTGGTCGCCACGGCAAAATAGCTAAGGAGATTCGCACTCTTATGCGCAGCGTTGCTCAGCGCCAGGGTAAGCACGTCAGCGTTGACATTGTTGACGCCATAGATGCTGAGGAATAACTAAATTTCTGGGGTGTCCGCAGGGTCACCCCAGTTTTTCTAGGTGGTGATTATATGGATAGCAGACTGATAGAATGCGGAAAAATCATAAATACTCACGGCATTAAAGGTGAGGTTAAAATCGAGCCCTGGGCTGACAGTCCCGGGTTTCTGCTGCGCTTTAAAAGCTTCTATATAAACGGTACGGAACATAAGGTTATATCCTCCCGTGTCCATCAGAAATTTGTTATCGCCAGGCTTTCCGGTATTGATTCCATAAACGATGCAGAAAAATATAAAAATAAAATAATTTATGCTTTAAGAAGCGAAGCGGCTCTGGAAGAAGGGCAATATTTCCTTTCGGACTTAATCGGATTTGATGCTTTCAGTGCCGATAACGGCACAGCTCTTGGAAAGGTAACGGATATAATCAGCCTCCCTGCCGGCGACGTGTGCGTCATAAGGGGAGAAAGGGAAATTCTAGTTCCAATCAGAGAGGAATTTATTAAAGAGCGCAGCATGGACGAAAAAAGAATAACCGTGCGTCTTCTTGAGGGAATGTGATATATGTACAGAATTGATATAATGACTCTTTTCCCCGAAACTGTCGGCGACGTGCTCAGTGAAAGCATACTGGGTAGAGCGCAGGAACGGGACTATCTCAGAATTGAATGTCACCAAATTCGTGATTATACTACAAATAAGCAAAAGCAGGTTGACGACTATCCCTACGGCGGCGGACGGGGCTGCCTTATGCAGGTTCAGCCTCTTTACGACTGCTGGAAACACATATGCAACAGTTACGGCGAAAGGGTCCATACAATATTCATGTCACCCTGCGGTAAAACCTTTACTCAGCAGGAGGCGAAAAGGCTTTCCCGTGACTATGACAAGCTGATTTTGGTCTGCGGTCATTACGAGGGCGTTGACCAGCGCTTTATAGATATGTGCGTTGACGAAGAAATCAGCCTTGGTGATTTTGTGCTTACCGGCGGAGAGATTGCCGCAATGGCAGTCGCTGACGCAGTGTGCCGCCTTGTCCCCGGCGTTTTACCAAGCGAGGAATGTTACGAGGAGGAAAGCCACTGGAACGGACTTTTGGAGTATCCTCAGTATTCCCGTCCTGAATCCTGGATGGATAACCACGTTCCGCCGGTGCTGCTCTCCGGTAACCACGCTGAGATTGCCAAGTGGAGACGTAAGCAATCCATTATAAGGACAAAACTTCGCCGACCGGATATGTATGAAAAGCTCACATTTGAAACAAAGCAGGACAAAAAGCTCCTTGCCGAAATAGAAAAAGAATTGGAGGAATTACAAAATGGACAAGAGAATCCGTAAATACGCTGAGCTGCTTATAAAAAAGGGCATTAATGTCCAAAAGGGTCAGACCCTGGTGCTGACCTCCAGCGTAAACGATGTAGAATTTGTACACCTTCTTGTAGAAGCTGCCTATGACGTGGGCGTTCGTGAGGTTGTCATGCGCTGGAACGATGACTTTATTACGCGCCAGCGTTATCTCCACGCAGCAGATGAACTGTTTGACTCTGTCCACAGCTGGGAGGCTGACCTTGCAAACTCCATGGCTCTTGAAGGGGCTGCTTTTCTTTCTGTCAGCTCAAGAA
>CALWYM010000073.1 GCA_944385775.1 uncultured Oscillospiraceae bacterium
TACTATCACGGGAAAATCGTGGGCGTAAGAGAGGGCACTGTTGCCGCCGCGTTTCTTGTGGGACAGATTTCAAAGCGAATCACCGCAACCCTTAAGGAGGACAATTTTGAGGAGCGTGTTTTCAAAAAGACAGCGGAAAAGCAATAATATAACATTTCATTTAAAAGCAAAACCGGGAACGTTTTCAAATCCGCAAAACGTTCCCGGTTTTTTAATTTCCGTTAAACTTTATATGGGGTTATCTTCCGTGACGGACAAGGCTCAAAGCCTTTGCAATCTCCATAACAACAAGGGGGAAAAGAAGAAGTCCCAAACCGATAAGATAGAGATTTGCGGGGAGCAGATCAAGTCCGAAAGCCACTCTTAAAGGTGTAAAGAGCACAAGTGAAACAAGGACGATAGAGCTGAGAGCAGCCAGGTTCAGCTTTGAGTTTGTGAACACTCCGATATGGAACAGGGACCGCTCGGAGCGCATATTGTACGCCTGAACTATCTGGGTCAGCGCCAAAACGAAAAACGCCATCGTCTGACCGCCCTGGATATGCCCCGTTTCCTTTTCGCCCAGGTAAAAGCCCAGAAGCGTAAGAGCCGCGAACATGGCGCCCTGGATAACTACCTGTATTCCCAGACCGTGGGCAAAAATGCCCTCCTCCTTAGGCTTTGGCTTTTTCTCCATTATATCCTCGTCCACTGCCTCCATTCCCAGCGCAATGGCTGGAAGTGAATCGGTAACAAGGTTAATCCACAGAAGCTGCATACTTACAAGAGGCGTTTTGTGCCACATAAGCATTGCAAAAAATACGGTAAATACCTCTCCGATATTTGTGCTGAGCAGGTAACTTACAACCTTGCGTATATTGCCGTAGATACCTCTGCCCTCACGGACAGCGTCAACAATGGTCGCAAAGTTATCATCGGTAAGGGTCATATCGGCAGCCCCCTTAGCCACGTCAGTTCCGGTAATGCCCATTGCGCAGCCAATGTCTGCTGCCTTAAGAGCAGGAGCGTCATTAACGCCGTCACCCGTCATTGCCACAACCTGGTTTTTACCCTGCCATGCCTTGACTATACGTATCTTATTTTCCGGCGATACCCTGGCATAAACGGAGATTTTCTGAACTACCTTTGAAAGCTCCTCGTCGCTCATGGCGTCAAGCTCAGCTCCGGTAATTGCCATGTCGCCCTCCCTTAGGATACCCAGCTCCTTTGCGATGGCGGCAGCGGTAACAACATGGTCGCCAG
The DNA here is from genome assembly GCA_944385775.1 of uncultured Oscillospiraceae bacterium. Lineage (GTDB taxonomy): Bacteria > Bacillota > Clostridia > Oscillospirales > Oscillospiraceae > RUG626. Next base: position 1,243 of record CALWYM010000073.1, read on the forward strand.
TAATCATAACAACCCTGATTCCGGCCTTGCGGCAGGTGGCTACCGCAACCTTCGCCTCAGGTCTTGGCGGGTCAATCATACCCACAAGACCAATAAGGATAAGGTCATTTTCAAGATTCTCGCTGGTGATTTTCTCAGGAACCTCGTCTATTTCCTTATACGCAACGGCAAGCACACGGAGAGCGTCGCTGCTCATAGTATCGTTCATACGCTTAGCCGCCTCAAAGTCGCCCTTTATACATCTCTTTTCCAGCATATCAAGAGCGCCCTTGACAATGACCACATTTTTCCCGTTTATCCTGTTCACGCTTGTCATAAGCTTTCTGTCGGAGTCAAATGGCAGCTCCGCAATTCTGGGATAGGCGCTGTTAAGCTCATCCTGCTTAAAACCGTTTTTGTACGCCGCAACTATAATAGCAGTTTCGGTGGGGTCACCTATGTGCTGCTCCCTGCCGTCAGAAAATATGACGGAGCCGTCACAGCAAAGCGTAGTCCACGCGAGAAGCGTTTTTGCCTTTTCGGAATTATTCTCGCTGACCTCCTCAAGGCTGTCCTCCCCCTCGACCCAAAGCCTTTTAAGAGTCATACGGTTTTGCGTAAGGGTGCCTGTTTTATCAGAGCAGATAACCGACGCGCTGCCCAATGTCTCAACAGCGGGAAGACGGCGGATAAGAGCGTTTTTCTTAACCATACGCTGAACGCCGATAGCCAGAACGATAGTCACAATAGCCGGAAGTCCCTCAGGAATTGCGGAAACAGCCAGCGAAACAGCCGTCATAAAGATTTCCAGAATGGCAATACCGTCTAAAAGTCCTACCACAAAAATAATGGCGCAGGCGGCAAGAGCCATAAATCCAAGATTCTTGCCAAGCTGGGCAAGCTTTTCCTGAAGCGGGGTCTGACCGTCCTCCTCGTTATCGAGAAGTCCCGCGATTTTACCCATTTCGGTATTCATTCCCGTACCTGTTACAACGGCAGTAGCAGTGCCGTATGTTACGGAGCAGCCGGTGAAAACCATATTAGTCCTGTCTCCGAGAGCGGCGTTTTCCTCAACCTCAACCGAGGCGTCCTTCTCTGAGGGCACGGATTCGCCGGTAAGAGCCGATTCCTCGCTTTTCAGACTGACAGATTTAATAAGTCTTGCGTCAGCAGGAATAAAATCCCCTGCCTCAAGACGGATTACATCACCGGGAACAAGCTGGGAAGCGTCAATAATCTGCTCCTCGCCGTTTCTTATCACCCTGGCATGAGGCGCAGACAGATTTTTAAGAGCGTCCAGCGCTTTTTCGGCTTTGCTTTCCTGGACCATACCCATAATCGCGTTAAGAATAACAATGGTTAGGATAAGCAAGGGCTCGAAAAATTCCATCGGATCGCCCTCATAGCAGGCTATTCCAAAGCTTATGGCGGCAGCTATAAGAAGAATTATAATCATCGCGTCCTTAAACTGGTCAAGGAAACGCTGGAAATTTGTCTTCTTTTTCTTCTCCGCCAGCTTATTCTCGCCGTACTTCTCCAGTCTTCTTACAGCTTCCTCACTGGAAAGACCCTTTTCCGGCGACGTCTCGAGCTCTGCTAAAAGCTCAGTAAGTTTTTCACTATGGGGTGTCAAATAGATATCCTCCTCTTTTTATTATTATAGAGTTAACTAAAGCCTCGCCTTGCTTTAACCATCACCTCTGACCTTTCCTTAAAAAATACATTTAATTATATCAGCTTCATTAAGAAGGTCTGAACGGAGTTTATGGGCAAAAATTTGCTAAAATTACACAGCCCTTTTTTTGAGTTATTTTACCACATTCCAAATTTCCTATCAAGAGAACGGTCAGTTTTTTAGGTAAAGCTTAGTTGATAATTTAATGCGAATTTTATGCCATTTTCAGCGTCTTTTTGCTTTCTTTACACTGTTTTCTGGTCTTAAATATATCTTATATCCGCCTACTTTATGCATTTGGGCAATTATTTCGCCTTTAAAAATAACAAATTCGTGTCTAAGGTTTAGTAAAAGTTTCATATTAACTATTTAAATCTGTATTAAGACGTGATATAATGTCAGAGCGTGTTGTTAGAGATATATTTAAGGAGGTTTTCTTTAGTGAAAATCGTAATTGCCGGCGGCGGCAAGGTAGGCACAGCGCTGGCAAAGCAGCTTGCCGGTGAGGGACATGACCTTATAATTATTGATGTAAATTCCTTGCTTCTTGAAAACCTGATTGAAAAATTTGACGTGATGACCGTGTGCGGAAACTGTGCCGCCAAGGAGACGCTGGAGCACGCCAATATTTCCGAAGCTGAGCTGCTTATTGCGGTAACAAGTCAGGACGAAGTCAATCTTCTTTGCTGCATGACCGCCCACGGGCTGAACCCTGATATTCACACCATAGCAAGGGTGCGTAATCCGGAATATACCGACCAGATATATGAGATGAGCGACCTTTTCGCAATTTCAATGGCTGTAAACCCTGACAAGCAGACTGCCAGTGAAATTGAGCGTCTTTTAAAGCTTCCCGGCTTCCTTAAAAGGGACAGCTTTGCAAAGGGTCTTGTGGAGATAGTGGAAATCAAGGTAACGCCGTCAAGCAAGCTTTCAGGCATTAGCCTTAACGATATGAGCAAAACTGTGGGCTGCAACGTGCTTGTGTGCGCCGTTTTGCGTGACGGAGCCAGCATTGCGCCTGACGGTCACTTTGTCTTATCCGAGGGTGACAGGCTTTTTGTCACGGCCTCCACTAACGACCTTGCTACACTTCTTAAAAACATTGGAATCATAACCCACAAGGTTCGTCGTGTTATGATTTGCGGCGGCGGAAGAATAGCTTACTATCTCTCCTCCGCGCTTATAAAAAGCGGAATTGATGTGGATATAATTGAGCAGAACAATGACAGATGCGTTGCCCTTGCTTCCATGCTCCCGAAAGCCACTGTTATCCACGGTGATTCCTCAAGCCAATCCCTTCTGGAAAGCGAGGGAATTGACAGCACCGACGCTCTCATAACCCTTACTGGTATTGACGAGCTTAATATGATAATATCCATGTACGGTATTCAAAAAGGGGTAAAGCAGGTCATTACAAAGCTCGGTCATCTTGACTCAAGCAGCATTATCCGTAATCTCTCCATTGGCAGCGTAATAAGCCCCAAGGAGCAGTGCTGCAACACTATTGTACCCTACGTCCGCGCGATAAATAACCAGAAAGGCGCCGCCGTCTCAGTGCACCAGATTGCTGACGGTGAGGCTGAGGCCCTTGAATTTCTCCTCAGTGAGGACGCTCTTAACTGCGACATTCCCCTTAAGGATTTAAAACTTAGGGACAACATAAGAATTGCCTGTATCATTCACGGTTCCACACCGGAAATACCCGGCGGTAACTCCACCTACTCCGTGGGTGATACGGTTATCGTTGTCACCGGCGGCGGATTGGCAATTTCTCAGTTTAACGATATTTTCCGGTAATGGTGAAGTCAGATGAATTATAAAATGATGGGGAAATTTATTTCCCGCATACTTTTGGTTGAAGGGGTATTTATGATCCCAGCGCTCATTGTAGGATTATATTACAGAGAGCCGAACGCCACGGCCAGCATGGCAATATCCATTGCAGTGATTTTTGCCGCCGGCGGAATACTTGGGTTTTTCTGCCGCAACGGGAAAAGCGGCTTTTATGCCAAAGATGGCTTTGTCTGTGTGAGTCTTTCCTGGATAGTAATGAGTGCCCTGGGCTGTCTCCCCTTTTATATTTCCAGAGAGATACCCTCCTATGTAGACGCTGTTTTTGAGATGGTATCAGGTTTTACTACAACGGGAGCCTCCGTACTTACAAATGTGGAGGCTATGAGCAAGTGCCTTCTGTATTGGCGAAGCTTCAGCCACTGGGTAGGCGGCATGGGCGTACTGGTTTTCCTGCTCGCCATATACTCCCCCAGTGAAAAGGGCGGCTTTACCATGCACCTTCTGAGAGCCGAAAGCCCCGGTCCCGACGTTGGAAAGCTTGTTCCCAAAATAAAGGCAACGACAAGTATCCTTTATAGAATATATGTCGCGCTTACCATTATTGACATACTGCTGCTTTTACTTGGCGGAATGCCTGTTTTTGACGCTCTGTGTACCGCCTTCGGTACCGCGGGGACAGGCGGATTCGGTATTAAAAACGACAGTATTACCTCTTACAGCCCCTATATACAAAACGTAACCACAGTTTTTATGGCTCTTTTCGGCGTAAACTTCAGCTGCTACTACCTTCTTCTTGTAAAACAGTTTAAAAACGTCCTTAAGGATGAGGAGCTTCGCACCTACGTGGGAATTATGCTGGGCGCTATCGGTCTTGTGGCTATCAATATAAGGGACGTCTACCCGACCATAGAGGAAACTGTCCGTCATGCCGCGTTCCAGGTATCCTCCATTATGACAACCACCGGCTTTGCAACAACGGACTTTGACCAGTGGCCAGCCCTTTCCAAAACTATTCTTTTGATACTTATGGTAATCGGCGCCAGCGCCGGCTCCACCGGCGGCGGATTTAAGTGCGCAAGGCTTCTGCTTGTATTCAAAAACCTAAAGCGCAATATTTCTCGGACCATACGCCCCAACAAGGTTCAGGTCATAAGAAATAACGGACAGGTTGTGGGAGAACAGGTGCTGGATAACGCCAACTCCTTTATGGCTGCCTATGTTATAATTGTGATATTCAGCGTTTTAATTGTGAGTATTGACAATTTCTCCATTGAGTCAAACCTTTCCGCCGTTCTCGCCTGCTTTAACAACATCGGTCCTGGTCTTGACATTGTAGGTCCCACCTGTGCGTATAATCTGTACAGTGACCTTTCAAAGCTTGTGCTCACGTTTGATATGCTGGCAGGCAGACTTGAGATTTTCCCCCTTCTTATTCTTTTCTCACCTGACTGCTGGAAAAGAAAATAAAAAAATTCCGCCGCCCCAGAAACTGGGGCGGCGATTTAATTCCGTACTTATATAAAAAGCTCGTTTTCCTTTCTCGGCTCGCCAAAAAGCTTCATCATTCTGTCGTTAACTGCCTTAAATTCCTCGCTGCTCATATCCCTGGCGCCTACCGGGCAAACTGCCACGCAGGCCATACAGGAAATACATTTATCGCTGTCTGTTGAAAATACGTCCTGCTCGCTTATAGCTCCCACAGGGCAGGCTCTCTGGCAGCTTCCGCAGCCGACGCACTTTTCCCTATCCGCCTGGGGAGCCCTTCCCTTGCCGGGCTTTTTCTCCTTATACGGTCTGTTTCCCGGTACGACAACTACCCTTTTCTCATCTCCCTGAAGCTTTTCTCTGATTTTCTTTCCAAACCGTGAAAGCTCGGACACGTCGTCTTCATCAGGTCTGCCCTTTGCCACAAGCCTGGCTATACTGTGCTCAGCAATAGCCGCCACTGCAGCCACCGGTACAAATCCTGCCGAAACTGCCCCGTCCTCAAGCTCTGCCAGTGTGTCCTCATAGGCTCTGTTGCCGTAAACGCATAAAAGCACCGCCCTGGCACCGCCTCCCCTTATCATTGAAAGACGTTCCATTTCAATGCCGGGAACCCTTCCGCCGTAAGACGGCGCGGATATAACAGCCACATCCCCCTCTCCCAGGGAAAAACGGCTGAAATCCTCGTTTCTGTCCATAAGATTGATCTCCTGACTGCTTTCCCCAAGCTCCTTGAGTATCACCTCGGCACAGCGCCTTGTCCCTCCTGTGGGACTGAAAATTATACTGTATATGCTCACTGTTCTTCTCTCCTTTTTCAGTGGTTTCCTTACAGCTTATATTACAGAAAAATTTCCCGTAAGTCAAATGAAGTATATGTTATAATTTTACATATATGGTATTTTTCCAATTTCAGTGATGTTAACATATCCATTAAAAGTTGCCTGCAAGGCATGGTAATTCATGTAATATAGGTACTTGTAATTTCACACTGTACAAGTTATAATAAACAGGTACATGGAAAAATTTAATGCTTTACTTAGGAGGATTAACCTGCATGGATCTTCAATCGCTCCAAGTGGCACAGGAATCTTTTTGGAGGATATTTTCAGCGGGAGTGACAAAGACCATTCCGCTTACTGTAATATCCTTTATCGGCGCCATGATTCTGGCTGTTTCATGCGCTCTGGTTCAGTATGCCAACGTTTGGGGTCTTAAACAGTTTGTAAGATTTTACATATGGATATTCAGGGGCACGCCTCTTCTGGTACAGCTTTGCACACTGTACTTCGGCTTCCCCAATCTGGGAATAGTAATCGACGCATGGACTTCCGCTGTGATAGTTTTCGCGCTTAACTGCGGGGCGTACTGTGCCGAGACAATGCGTTCCGCTTTGGAATCTGTACCTCTGGGACAGCTTGAGGCGGGGTACTGCGTGGGAATGAGCTGGTTTCAGATTATGTACAGGATTGTGCTGCCACAGGCTTTCAGAACAGCTTTCCCTCCTCTTTTCAATACCCTTATCAGCCTTGTTAAGGATACGTCACTGGCTTCCAGCATAACCGTTCCGGAGATGATGACTCAGGGAATGAGAGTTACGGGCAGAACATACGAGTTTATGGCAATCTACCTTGAGGTAGGTCTTATTTACCTTCTTTTCTCCACCGTATTAACAAAGCTTCAGACCTGGGGAGAGAAAAAGCTCAAAACATACGAAAACAAGTGAGGCGCCTTAGCTTATGATGCTTGAAGTAAAAAATATAACAAAGAGCTTCGGCTCCCTGGAGGTACTGCGGGGTGTGGATTTTTCCGTAAACCAGGGCGATGTGGTTGCCATTCTGGGTCCCTCCGGCTCCGGTAAAACCACCCTTCTCCGGTGCATGAATTATCTTGAAACCGCTGATAGCGGCACTATGGTTTTTGACGGCGTCAGCTATGACCTGAGCCATACCTCAAAGCGTGATATTGGAATTATCCGTAAGAAAACAGGCTTTGTATTTCAAAATTACAACCTGTTCCGCAATAAAAACGTACTGAATAACGTAACCGAGGGACTTATCATCGCCCGAAAAATTCCCAAAGCCGAAGCCCATGAAACGGCTGTAAAAGCTCTTGAAAAGGTTGGTCTTGGAGACAGGCTCGACTACTATCCTTACCAGCTGAGCGGCGGTCAGCAGCAGAGAGTTGCCATCGCCCGGGCTATTGCCACAAACCCTGAGATAATCTATTTTGACGAGCCTACAAGCGCTCTTGACCCTGAGCTTACAGGAGAAGTGCTCAGCGTCATGCGCAATCTGGCACGGGACGGTATGACCATGGTTGTGGTGACCCATGAGATTGGCTTTGCAAGGGAAGTCTCAAACAGGGTCGTGTTTATGGACGGAGGCGTGGTAGCCGAGGAGGCTCCCAGCCACGAGTTTTTTGAACACCCGAAGGAGGAGCGTACACGTCAGTTCCTCAGAATTATTTCAGGAAATTAAGTATATTCTGGGTTATACCCTGATTATAAAAATCTATCCCAAGGAGAAATAACAATGAAAAAGAGAATTTTAGCACTGCTTCTGGCAGCTATTATGGTTGCCGCATTGCTTGCCTCCTGCTCAGACTCCAACGACGCGCAGCAGAACGGCAGCGATAACACAGATAGTGACACAGCTCAGAGCGGCGCCGCTACCGGCGACGAGAACTCCGATGAGACCTCCGACGATACTTCTGACGAGACCTCCGGAGAAACACTCCTTGATAAAATCAAGGAAAAGGGCGAAATTACAATCGCCATGGAGGGCACCTGGTCACCCTGGACATACTATGATGAGAACGATGTGCTCATGGGCTACGATGTTGAGGTTGGTCAGGCCATTGCCGATTACCTTGGCGTTGAGGCAAACTTCGTCACCGGCGAGTGGAACGGTCTTCTCGGCGGTCTTGAAAGCGGTCTTTACGACATTATGATTAACGGCATGGACGTTACTGAGGAGCGTAAGGAGACCTACAACTTCTCCGAGCCCTACGCATACAGCTACACTGTTCTTATTACAACCGGCGACAACGATACAATCAAGAGCTTCGAGGACCTTGACGGTCTCACCACCGCAAACAGCATCGGCAGCACCTATATGGATATGGGTGAGGAATACGGCGCTGAAGTTTTGGGCGTTGATACTTTGGACGAGACTCTCGCCCTTGTGCTCTCCGGCAGAGCTGACGCTACAATAAACGCGGAGCTCAGCTTCCAGGATTACATGAAGGTTCACCCCGACGCGAACCTTAAGATTGTTTGCCGTGCCGATAACCCCAACGCTGTTGCTATCCCTGTCCGCAAGAGCGCTGACTGTGATTCTCTGCTTACCGAGATTAACGCTGCCCTTGACGAAATGCGTGAGTCCGGAAAGCTCTCTGAGCTCAGCATAAAGTATTTCGGAACCGATATTACTGAGTAATTTCTTTTGAAATTAAAACAGGAGAGGAAAATTTCCTCTCCTGTTTTTTTATCTTCTCCAGAAATAGAGCCTTTCACGGAGCTTTTTCTCAAGGCTTTCCCTGAGCCAGCGGCTTTCCTTCCACTGATCTTCACCGGGAATAAGACCGGCAAAAAATACTTTCTCATAAATCTCCGAAAGCTTTCTTACACGGACTGTATCCACACCTATATACCGGCTGAGCCTCAGGAGAAATTCCTCAATGCTCTCGTCCTTTCGTCTTGTGCAGCCTGTCCTTCTGGCAAGCTGTACTATCCTCCTAAGATCAAGCCTGACCCTTTCACCGTAATCAGCAGCCTGATAGCTTCTTCTTGGCGAAAGAACCTTTTTGTCATATACTGCTCCGCAGAAAATCAAAACCAAAACAGCGGACATATAAACTGCC
>CALWYM010000074.1 GCA_944385775.1 uncultured Oscillospiraceae bacterium
AAGCTTTCCCCTGTAAAGCCCCTCAACCATAATTCTCATACCCTTTTCGGAGGTTCTGAGAAACTGCTTTATTTCGCAAACTACACCTATATCATATAAATCCTCACCCTTCGGATATTCCTTAAAAACATCCTTTTGCAAAGTGAGAAATATTTTTCTGTCTGACCTAATGGCAGCATTTATCGCTCTTATGGAACGCTGACGCTCCACGTCAAAGCTCATAGTCATCTGGGGAAAAACTGCTATGCCCCTGAGAGCCAAAACGGGCAGTGTGTTAAGTGACTGTTCCTCATAGATAACACTGTTCATATCCATAATTCTGCTGCTCCTTTCACCGTTACTGGAGAGTAGTTTCTCTCATACTGTTGCTTGTATAAGAGCCGCACCAAATATAGTGCGGCTCAAATGCTTAAAGTGCGTCAATCAAATCCGGGTCGAGCCGCGGCTTTGGTCGTCTGATAACCTTAGGCTCCGCCCCATCTGTTACACATTCTTTTGTTATGATAACCTTTTCAATCTTATCGTCTGAGGGTACCTCATACATAATGCCGGTCATTACGCCCTCCACAATTGAACGAAGACCTCTTGCGCCAATATCCAGCTCAATAGCCTTGTCCGCAATCGCCTTAAGAGCATCTTCCTCAAACTCAAGCTTTACATGATCCAAACTAAAGAGTGTCTCATACTGCTTTGTAAGAGAGTTCTTCGGTTCAGTCAAAATCCTGACAAGATCGTCCCTGTCAAGCTGGCGCATAGGAACAACAACCGGTATTCTTCCTATAAGCTCCGGTATTATTCCAAACTTCTGAAGATCATGGGAGCGAACCTGAGTTATAATGTCACTTACATTCCGCTCCTTTTTGCTCTTGACCTCCGCGCCAAAACCTATGCCTTTTTTGTCAAGGCGCGACTCAATAATCTTTTCAATGCCGTCAAAAGCACCACCGCATATAAAAAGAATATTGGAGGTATCTATGCTTATAAACTCCTGCTGCGGATGTTTTCTTCCTCCCTGAGGAGGCACATTGGCAACAGTGCCCTCCAGAATCTTAAGCAGTGCCTGCTGCACTCCTTCTCCGGAAACATCTCTCGTTATAGATGTATTTTCACTTTTACGGGCAATTTTATCAAGCTCATCAATGTAAATAATACCTCTCTCTGCCAGAGCCACATTAAAATCTGCGGCCTGAAGCAGCCTAAGAAGAATGTTCTCCACATCCTCTCCCACATAACCGGCTTCAGTAAGCGTAGTTGCATCGGCAATGGCAAAGGGTACATCAAGAATTCTCGCCAAAGTCTGGGCAATCAACGTCTTTCCGCTTCCGGTAGGACCAATAATAAGCACATTGCTCTTCTGAATCTCTGTATCGTCCACTTCTTCAGAACTGAATATTCTTTTGTAATGGTTGTATACAGCAACAGAAATAGCAATCTTGGCCTTTTCCTGACCCACAATATACTCGTCAAGGTAAGCCTTTATTTGCTTTGGCTTTGGTAGGCTTGCCATAATATCTTCATCTTCGTATGCGCTCCCGCCATGACGCTCAATATTAGCCTCATTGAGCACCATATTGCAGAGATCAACACACTCATTGCAAATGTAAGCATTATGACCTGATATCATCTTTTTGACTTCAGCACCTGTTTTGCCGCAAAAGCTGCATCGGATCTGCTTTTCGTCATTATTTGGCATCAACTAATAAATCCCTTCAATTTTTGTTAATAGCGGACTTACCTTTTGGTAATCACAGAATCTATAAGACCAAAGTCCATAGCTTCCTGGGCAGTCATAAAATTATCACGCTCGCAGGCGGTACGAATTTCCTCTATGGGTTTTCCCGTGTTTTCTGCAAGGATTCTGTTCAGGTTCTCCTTTATCCGAAGAATATTCTCAGCGTGAATACGAATATCCGTAGCCTGACCCTGGAAGCCTCCAGAGGGCTGATGAATCATAATTTCAGAGTTCGGCAGGGCAAATCTTTTACCCTTAGCACCTGAAGACAGCAGAAATGCTCCCATGCTGGCCGCAAGACCAATACAAATCGTGGACACATCGGGCTTTATATACTGCATCGTATCATAAATTGCCATTCCGGCAGTAACAGAGCCGCCGGGTGAATTAATATAAAACTGAATATCCTTGTCCGGATCCTGAGCCTCAAGGTAAAGAAGCTGAGCCACCACAAGGCTTGCGGTAACGTCGTTGACCTCTTCTCCAAGGAAAACAATTCTGTCATTAAGAAGTCTTGAAAAAATATCGTATGACCGCTCACCACGGCTGGTCTGCTCAACTACATATGGTACTAAACTCATTATTTTAGCATCTCCTTTTAAACAAATTGACTTTAAAGATACTAACCAACGCCATCATCATATATTCATCGGGAGTTTGGGATTATTCCTCAGAAGCTTCCTCTTCCTGCTGTCCTTCCTCGGATTCAGTCTTCTTCTCCTTCTTCTCAGCAACCGCCTCTGAATATACAAGAGCCTTTGCAGCATCAATATTCAGGTTAGTCTTAACCACATCTGGTGAAATGGCTTTCTTAACAGACTCAACGTCCATGCCGTACTGTTCTGCCATTTTCTTATATTCTTCCTCAATCTGCTCGTTGGTAATCTCGAAGTTTTCCTTCTTTGCGATTGCCTCAAAAGCGAGGTCTGCCTTAATTTCCTTCTCTGCGGTGGGACGAAGCTCGTTTTTCATCTCATCGAGGCTTGTGCCAAGCATCTTGCAATACTGCTCAAGCTCAATTCCCTGAGCAGCAAGGCTGTAACGGAAGTTAGCCAGCATATTTTCAACCTGATCTTCTATCATTGCGTCAGGAATGTCGCCTTCAACCTTGTCAACAAGGCGCTGGAGAATAACGTCCTGGAAGCTCTTCTCCGCATCTGCCTTGCGGCTTTCGGTAATGCTGTCCTTTACGGAAGCAAAATACTCATCATAAGTATCGAACTCTGAAACATCCTTTGCAAACTCATCATCAAGCTCAGGAAGGATTTTCTCCTTAACCTCATGTACAGTTACCTTAAAGGTAGCATCCTTGCCTGCGAGCTCAGGAGCATACGCCTCCGGGAATGTTACGTTAACATCAACTTTGTCCCCAGCCTTGGTTCCAACAAGCTGCTCCTCAAAGCCCGGAATAAAGGTACCGGTGCCAAGCTCAAGGTCATAACCCTCACCCTTGCCGCCTTCAAAAGCAGTTCCATCCATGAAGCCTTCAAAATCTATTTTTACAATATCACCATTTTTAGCCTCACGCTCAACTGTCTGAATACGAGCATTCTGCTCACGGGTCTTTGCAATCTCACGCTCAACGTCCTTCTTAAGTACTCTTACGGAGGGCTTTGGAGCGGAAATTCCCTTATAACCCTCAATGGTTATCTCAGGGTAAAGTGACACAAGGAACTTAATTGTAAGAGACTTGTCATCCTCAACATTTACACTGAGAACCGCAGGTCTGCCCACAGTAGAAAGCTTCTCCTGCTCAACGCCAAACTGGAGAGCCGTGGGATAAAGCTCCTCAGCTGCATCGTCATAGAAAACGCTCTCGCCATACATCGCCTCAACAATTTTGCGGTTTGCCTTACCCTTGCGGAAGCCAGGCAGAGAAATTTTACTTTTGTTCTTGTTAAAAGCCTTATTAATAGCAGCCTCAAACTCCTCGGGTGAAGCTACCACTGTAAGCTCCGCAGTATTTTTTTCCTTTTTTTCAAATTCCTTTACGTTCACGGTGTTATCCTCCTGTTTTTAACTGGGCATACTCATGTATTATACCAGAACTTATTCTAAATGCAAACACTTTTGCATAAATTACGTAATTTTTATTGGCGCGAAATTTACATGGTCCGCGCTTACAAGCCTGTAAATTATCCCGTCCGCCTCTCCTTCAAAGGCACCAAATCTTCCCGGACCGTGGATATGACCGAAATAGCAGCGTTTCACGCCGTATTTATGCATAACCTTAATCATTTCGCCGGCATAGTACTTTCCGTATATTGGGGGATAATGCAAAAAACATATCTTTTCTTTGCTTCCGTCTGCCGCCTTAAGGGAGGTTTCCAGACGCATAACCTCTCTTTGCATTATTTTTCTGTCATGCTCTGCCGGGTTTTCATTGGGGCAAAACCAACCCCGTGTACCGCAAATGGCAATATTTTCGTAGAAAAAGCAATTATTATTCAAAATATCTATGGAATTAATACCATTTTCTTTAAAAAATTTTTTTGCCTTTGTCGCAGTAGTCCACCAATAATCGTGGTTTCCTTTAAGAATTATCTTTTTTCCAGGAAATGCGTCTATAAACCGAAAATCCTCAAGACAGCTCTCCATGTCCATTCCCCAGGTAAGATCTCCGCATATAACCGTAAGATCTTCCGGAGACAATGCGGAAAAGCTTTCCTTAAGCTTCTGCGGGTGATTCTCCCACTCCTGACCGAAAATATCCATAGGTTTTGACGCCTCAAGGGAAAGGTGCAAATCCCCTATTACATATAAGATGGGGCATCACTTCCTTTGCGTATAATTTGGCTGCTGCAGGTCATACTACGATCAAAGCCTTGAAAGGAGATAAAATTATGTCTAATACTAAGAAAAACGACGATAAGCTTAAAGTTGTAGGCTGCGACGTAGTGAACTGCAAATACCACGGCGCCGACCAGCACTGCCATGCCGACTGCATATCCGTAGAATCACACAACGCCGTCAGAAAAAACGAGACCTTCTGCGGTACCTTTGAATCTAAAACCACAATGTAAAAAGCCTCTTATGAGGCTACATACTAATCGTCATACCTGAAAGCGTCTTCAAGATGGTTTATCTGAGGCTTTGCTGTTTCCATACCCTCCGGTGCATATATCTCAATAACGTCAAACCGCGGCTGTTTCTCCGTACCGTTGACCGCCAGATATGCCTGGGCGGTCATTATTATTTTACGCTGCTTACTCAAGGTAACATATTCTTTTGCCTTAGCAAAGCTGTCTGATTTTCTCAGTTTCACCTCAACAAAAACAATATATTTTCTGCTCTCAGCTATAATATCTATTTCACCAAGCCTTGTATGAAATCCCATACCGGTAATATGATAACCTTTTTTCCTCAAATATTCCGCCGCGACAGATTCTCCCCATCTTCCCAAAAGTTTAGTTGTCATTACTTTCACTCAATGCATTTTCTTTAAAAAAGTTCTTCTGTGTATTGGCGAAGGACCATACTGTCGAAGCTTCTCATAATGAAGTCTTGTACCATATCCCTTATGCTTAGAAAAACAATACTCAGGATATTTTTTATCAAGTTCAACCATAAGCCTGTCCCGCGTGACCTTTGCCAAAATTGACGCTGCCGCAACAGAGGCTGACTTGCCGTCGCCTCCCACAACACAGGTGCTGTTATATTTTACACCATTGGACCGGTTCCCGTCAATTATGCATATATCAGGCAAAGGAAAAAGATTTTCAATAGCCCTGTTCATGGCAAGAAACGTGGCGTTCAGTATATTAACTTCATCAATCTCCTCAGGCGAGGCAAAACCTATTCCATAGGACACTGCGGTACTCCTAATTATATTGTAAAGTTCTTCCCTCTTTTTTGCGGAAAGTTTTTTTGAGTCGTTAAGTCCTGAAATTTCCGTACCCTGTGGTAAAATTACGGCTGCGGCACACACTGGTCCTGCAAGAGGTCCCCGTCCCGCCTCATCTACGCCTGCCACCACTTCATAACCTTGGGAATAGAGTTCATTTTCAATCACCCAAAGGTCCATA
>CALWYM010000075.1 GCA_944385775.1 uncultured Oscillospiraceae bacterium
GCCCTGGATGGGCGACGGCAATAGCGTTTTAAACGAGCTTGGCGTCAATATTGACCTTAGCACTGAGGAGGGCTTTTATAATTACTACTCCACGCCCTATATAATCTGGGCAAACGACGCAGCGAAAAAGGCTACCGGCGGAGACTTTACAGGCAACGGGGGCAATATGTCCTCAGCGTTTATTATGAGCAGGGTAATGGAGGAGTGCGGCATTTCCGGCAGCGCCTTCATGCAGCTTAACAGAGAGCTTTGTCAGCGTATTCCCGTGGTGAATACGGGTACCGGCAGTTATGTAACGGCCAAAGGTCTTACAAGAGAGCTTTCCGGTGAGGACAGTGAGATAATGAGTGAATTTAATTATGTTTCATATTATATGAAGCATAACTTTATCTACTGAGGTGTGCCGGAATGGAAACGGGAAAAGGCTTTGTCAGGTTTATCGGTCCGCTGGGCTGCGTTCTCTTCCTGGGACTTACAGTACTTACGGTGCTGATGTGCTTTACTTTAAAGGGCGCGCCTCTTGAGGGCTACACTGCCCCCAATACATCGGAATACTACTCTGAAAACATTTCTGAGCTGGCGGAGGAAATACGTGATAATTTAATGCCCCTTGCCGGTGTTAGGGCAGAGATAATCGCCGAAAACGGTAAGGTTACCGTTTTCGGCACCGAAGACAGTGTGGAAAAGCTTCAGATGTATATTCTTCATTATTACGAAAAGGATCTTTTTCGGTTTGTAACCTTAGATAGCTGAAAAAAGCATGGACAGTTATGTCCATGCTTTTTTTGCAAAAAATCAGGCGGGGCAGCTTTTTTAAGACAGATAAAAGCTTCCGCGTTATTTTTTCTCACCAAGATAAATCATAACCCGGCTCTGTATTCGTCGTGCCGCTTCCTCCGCCGTGATGTTCCCGGAGAAGTATTCAGAAGCGTTTTCAAGAATTATGTCCATTATGGTGCTGTCGGCACCAATAGGAGCTTTTGCAAGGTTTATAAGATTCAAAAGCGGTTCTACCTCATTTTGAAACGGTACATAGTAATATGCCGACAGGTTTTTTCTGCGATAGTTTGTTACATATCGCCTTTTTGGAGAATCCCATTGGGTTTCCGGCTTTGTCCAAGGCTCCGCCATAGAATTTTCAAAAAGCTCATCTCTTATACTGTTTACAGTAGGAAATCCACGGGGAGAAATATTTTCCTCTGTGCTGATATTTTGCAGCATAAACTCAATAAATTCCCATGCAGCCTGCTTATTTTCAGAAAGAGCAGATATGGCATAGGATCCGTTTGGGGACTCTAATAATGCTTCGTTCCCGCTGTTGTTGGGAAATCCGATAAAAATAATGCTTTCGCTGCCTAAAAACTGTTGCAGCATAATGTAGTCGTAGGGCGAAGCAATCACGATTTCGTAAAAAACAGCGTCGTAATCTGCAATGGAGTATATATAGTTGTATCCGGAGGTGTTTCCGGAGATCCCATTATACATAGCAGCAAATAAAAGAATTTTATAAAAGTTTTCATTTTGAAAGTCGCAGGTATAATTTTTATAGTCAACAAAGCTATCCAAATTCAGTTTAAGCAGTATGCTGAGCATGGCTCTGGGGTTTGTGTTAAAAAAAGACGTGTTGTTTCCCAAAAGTTCCATAAGCTCCTCTGAGGTCCATCTGTTCATACCCATTAAATCCTCCGCCCTGCCCACTATGGTGCGAATGCAAAACTGAGGCGTTATGGCAGCCAACACGCCGTCAAAAGTGTAAGCGTTTTTAACTGTTTCCAAAATTTCAAGTCCGCTTTTCTCCAGAAAGGGAGAAAGGTCTTCAAAGAGATTTTGGGAAACGTAGTTTTCTAAATCGTCATATGGAAGATTTATAATATCCGGGCAGTTTCCGGAAACGATGTCCATGTGAAACCTTGAGAGAGCGTCCAGATAACCTGTTTTCCCCAAAGTAGTATCTGTCTCGGGGTCATAATATTGGCGTATTTCCACAGAAAACCCGGCATTTTGTCTGTTAAATTCCGTAACAGTTGCAGCAAGAGTACTATTTGAACTGAATGTGCCGATGGTCAGTGTTGTCTTTTCACTTTCCGCCAGGGAAATGTGGGCAATACTATAAACTACTGTTTTTCTACTATTCGCCTCGCTGTCAGCCAAAAATGCTACTATGCTGCCGTCGTTTAAGGTACAAATGCTCATAATACGAGCGTAGTTTA
Organism: uncultured Oscillospiraceae bacterium; assembly: GCA_944385775.1. GTDB lineage: Bacteria > Bacillota > Clostridia > Oscillospirales > Oscillospiraceae > RUG626. Next base: position 2,211 of record CALWYM010000075.1, read on the forward strand.
CTCCAAGGTTTGAACAGAGAAAAAGGGTGTCTGTTTTCCCGGTATCAAGATTATATATGTATAGCGAATCCCCTGCCGTATATAGAATGGAATTGTCATCATAGCCGGAAAAAATATTGTAGTCGGTAGAGCTTGTGACAGTCTCCATGTCGGTGCTGTTAAAATTCATACGGTAAATATTGCCGACTGTCGAAGGGGCAGCGCCGAAAACCTTGCCGTCAGGCGTGTTTGTCACATACCTGACCTTGTCCTCAATAGTTGCGGTAAGGGAGCAATCTGTGTCATACATATTGAGCACGGAGCTCAACATACCGCCGTCTCCCGCTACAAAAAGTCGTCCTTCGCTGTCAACGGCCGTTGTAAACCACATAGGTATTTCGGCATCGGTGAAATTTAGCTGATTTCCGTTTTCGTCTATTTTAGCTATGCAATTTCCTATAATGATGTAAAAGTTTCCATTTCCGTCAGGCTGCATTATCGATATATTGGAATGTTTTTGTGAGATAGTTCCTGAGACATTGATTTTTTCAGGAGCGCTCCCGATTTTCCAGCGATAGTATTCCGTATATTTTTCTTCACAAACAATTTCATATTCTCCTGTGTCTGCGTTTAACCTGCGTCCTGAGTCGGCAACTGTGGTGAAATAGACGTATTCTCCGTCGCTTTTTCCGCTCACGGGAGTGATATCAAGACCAAAGTATTGGGAATCGTAAAACTCGGCAGTCCATACTAAGTCAGAATTTGGGGAAGTATTTTTTTCTTCCCCAAATTTTTGACACGATGTAAGAAGCAGTGCCATGCTAATAAAAACGGCAAATAAATGTGTAAATTTTTTCATTTCAGTAAAGTTATTCAATATGCTCGATGTTTAAAATTTCCGGATTAGAACCTTCGCATGATATAAATGCTGTTTTTGTAAACCATGCATATGTCTTGTTGTAATTGCAGAAATCACAATCTTCATTTTCGTATGTCATGTATCCGTACCAATAGTCCCAGCCTAACTGGTAGCCATGCTGACAAGGTTCTTGTGATATGACATATTGAGTTGTGGTTGTTACGTAAACAGTTCCTGTGCCGCATCGACCACACTGGAAACCATTTATCCTTGGTTCAGCGGCAAAAGCGCCTGCGGCACTTGATACAACAAGGACAAAGCAAATCGCCAGGGAGAGAAGAGCTTTTCGTGTTTTATACATAACTAATATCCTCCATAAACATTTTGATGTATCGTCATGACGTAATTATACTGTAGCATTTTGCGGTGTAAAAGTAAATATCGTCTCACGACAATTAAAATTAACATCAAACGATATGTTAATTTTACAAAACAGGTAGTACAATTTAAGTAACAAAAAAGGAGGAATTACTATGAAAAATCGTTTTTAATATAAACCGATAAATCTGGAAAAACCGGAGGACCCTATAATTGATCTACTGGGGAGGGGTGATCCGGAAGATGGAGGAGAGTACTACTAATATGTAAGATCTTCTCCCAGGTATTCCATTGCGGAGTCTTTGGCGTTTTGGGCGTTTCGCTCATCACCCAGAGTAAGGTATAATGTGTAAGCCCTATGATAAAATATTTTGCTTTTCTCGTCATCACCTAGGAAGTGATAGCATTTTGCCATAATGACAGTTGAACCTGCCAAGTATTGGTAGTGTCCGTAATCAATGCGGGCTTGTCGTGCAAGGGTTGCGATTTCAAGTGATTCTGTATAGCAGTTCATTTTTGACAGACCCAGCGCAAGGTTATATGCTACCATCGGAAAACAGCCGCCAAATTGCCCTATGTTTTCAAAATGGGTTGGAGTGTAATGAAAAAGCTGAGTGTAAATATCAACGGCTGTTTTTATATTTCCGTTTTCTGAATATATTTTCCCCAGATGATTTATTACTTTTATTTCTTCTATTGTGTAGATACCCCTTGGTATGGAACTAATAGAAAACTGAGGTGAAGTTAGATGGATTGCGTCAAGAAGAATCTGACGCTTTTCATAGAAGGTGTAGTCGCCCTCCGGCTTTCCAAGTAGGATACTGGAACGGAGAATAAACTGCTTTATTCGTTTATCATCATCTGTAATAATGGACTTTAAAAGTTCAAGCTTTTTTAAACCGTCAGATTTGTTTTTAGAGATACTGCATGAGATAATTTCACGCTGTAAATTTTCTATTTCAATTTCTCTTGGGGTAAGGTAGTATGCATACTCACCGGGCAAACCTAATCGTTCAAGGAGAGCGACAGTCTTATCTCTGGAAAGTCGCTGCTTTCCACGCTCGAAGCGAGAGAGAGTAATGGATTCACATATTCCTGCACAAAGTTGAGATTGAGATAATCCTAAAGATTCTCTCTTTTTACGTATAAATTCACCAATATATATCCATTTCACATTTATCACCTTGCTGTTTTTACGTCACAAAGTATTATAACACGAATTTGACATAATTTTCAACCAAATACAGAAAAATAAAACCCGGGAGCAGATTTCACTGCTCTCGGGTAAAGTGTATATAGGTGCGTTTTACTTCTTATTAGCCTTAATAGCTGCCTGAGCTGCTGCCAGACGTGCAATAGGCACGCGGAACGGGCTGCAGGAGACATAGTCAAGACCGAGGGAGTTGCAGAACTCAACGGAGCTCGGGTCGCCGCCGTGCTCGCCGCAGATTCCGCAGTGAAGGGTGGGTCTGACGCTCTTGCCAAGCTTAATTGCCATTTCCATAAGGCGACCTACGCCAATCTGGTCAAGCTTTGCAAATGGGTCATTTTCGTAAATCTTGTTATCATAGTACGCAGCGAGGAACTTTCCGGCGTCGTCACGGCTGAAACCAAAGGTCATCTGGGTAAGGTCGTTTGTGCCGAAGCAGAAGAACTCTGCGTCCTTTGCGATTTCGTCAGCAGTAAGTGCTGCTCTTGGAATCTCAATCATGGTTCCGACCTCGTACTCAAGGTCAATACCGGCAGCTGCGATTTCCTCGTCGGCAGTCTTGCAGACGATATTCTTTGCAAACTTAAACTCCTTAGCCTCGCCGGTGAGAGGAATCATAATCTCGGGCTTAATGTTCCAGTCCGGGTGAGCCTTCTTAACGTTAATAGCCGCACGGATAACTGCTCTTGTCTGCATTTCCGCTATCTCAGGATAGGTAACGGTGAGACGGACGCCTCTGTGACCCATCATTGGGTTAAACTCATGGAGACCTGCGATAACGGCACGGATTTCCTCAACAGTCTTGCCCTGAACCTTTGCCAGGTGCTCAATGTCCTTATCCTCAGTTGGGACGAACTCGTGAAGCGGAGGATCAAGGAAGCGGATACATACCGGATAGCCTCCCAGAGCCTCGTAAAGCTCCTCAAAATCCTTCTGCTGAAGGGGAAGAATCTTCTCAAGAGCAGCCTTGCGCTCCTCAACGGTATCTGCGCAAATCATCTCACGGAAGCTGGAGAGCTTTTCCGGAGCGAAGAACATATGCTCGGTTCTGCAAAGACCAATACCCTCGGCGCCAAGGCTTACAGCCTTCTTTGCGTCTGCGGGAGTGTCAGCGTTGGTACGCACTTTCATAGTGCGGAACTTGTCTGCCCATGACATAATCCTGCCGAACTCGCCGCTTATTGTGGCGTCAACAGTAGGTATAAGACCATCGTAAATGCAGCCGGTGGAGCCGTCAAGGGAGATGGGGTCACCCTCATGGAAGGTCTTGCCTCCAAGGGTAAAGACCTTGTTGGCTTCGTCCATAACAATATCGGAGCAGCCGGAAACGCAGCAGGTGCCCATGCCTCTTGCCACAACGGCAGCATGGCTTGTCATGCCTCCGCGGACAGTAAGGATACCCTGAGCGGCCTTCATGCCCTCGATGTCCTCAGGGCTTGTCTCAAGTCTTACGAGAACAACTTTCTCGCCCTTTGCAGCGGCTGCTTTCGCGTCCTCTGCGGTAAATACAATGGTGCCTGACGCGGCGCCGGGTGAGGCGGGCAGCGCCTTTCCGAGAGGTGTATGCTTTTTAAGTGCCTCAGGGTCAAACTGGGGGTGAAGGAGAGAGTCAAGGTTTCTGGGGTCAATCATAAGAACTGCTTCTTCCTCAGTTACCATGCCCTCGTCAACAAGGTCGCAGGCAATCTTCAGCGCGGCGGGAGCTGTACGCTTGCCGTTTCTGGTCTGAAGCATATAGAGCTTTCTGTCCTCAATGGTAAACTCCATGTCCTGCATATCACGATAATGATTTTCAAGAGTGTTGCAAATGCCTATAAACTGCTCATAGACCTCGGGCATAATGTCCTTGAGCTTATCGATGGACTGGGGGGTTCTGACGCCGGCAACCACGTCCTCGCCCTGGGCATTGAGAAGAAATTCGCCCATAAGCTTCTTTTCACCGGTAGCAGGGTTACGGGTAAATGCGACGCCTGTGCCGGAGGTGTCGCCCATGTTTCCGAATGCCATCATCTGTACGTTAACAGCGGTGCCCCAGGAATAGGGAATGTCGTTATCCCTGCGGTACACATTGGCTCTTGGGTTGTCCCAGGAACGGAAAACAGCCTTGATTGCGCCCACAAGCTGCTCCTTGGGGTCTGAGGGGAAATCCTCACTAAGCTTTGCCTTGTACTCAGCCTTGAACTGACCGGCAAGCTCCTTAAGGTCATCAGCGGTAAGCTCCACGTCCTGGGTGACGCCCTTCTCCGCCTTCATCTTGTCAATGAGCTCCTCAAAATACTTCTTTCCCACCTCCATAACAACGTCGGAATACATCTGGATAAAGCGACGGTAGCAGTCCCATGCCCAGCGAGGGTTGCCGCTCTTTTTGCTCATTACCTCAACAACCTCTTCATTAAGACCGAGGTTGAGAATAGTATCCATCATTCCCGGCATGGAAGCCCTGGCGCCTGAACGTACGGAGACCAGCAGCGGATTTTCCTTGTCACCGAACTTTTTGCCGGTGATTTCTTCCATTTTGCCTACGTACTCCATGATCTCCGCCATGATTTCGTCGTTGATTTTGCGGCCGTCCTCATAATACTGAGTGCAAGCTTCGGTTGTGATTGTGAAGCCCTGAGGAACAGGCAGGCCGATATTGGTCATTTCAGCCAGGTTTGCACCCTTGCCGCCAAGAAGTTCACGCATATTAGCGTTTCCTTCAGAGAAAAGATAAACATATTTTTTTCCCATTACATTCTACCTTTCATTCGCATTTTTTACATTAATAACCCCAAACGGAGCAATGACCATGCTCAATTTGGGGGCGCCTTACCTTTATTAGGTGAAATCATTATATCAGGAGAAATTATGAAAATCAATAACTTTTTTTAAACCATTGCCAAAAATTAAACGGTAAATTTGTTATTTTTGTAACAAATTTAGCGTAATGAAGAAAAACCTTCATTTATGTTCGCGAGTAAACCAAAAATTGCAAAAATTTGACGGGAAACTAAAATCGCTCTGATTTTTCGTTAATATGACAGGGTATCAAATTTCACATAAAATTAAAAAGAATCACTACCAAAAAGAGAGCCGGTGTGATACAATATATTAGACTGGGTTTGCTATCGGAGCTTTTTAGAGAAAGGAGTGGCAGGGATGAAGCTCAGAGCGGGAAAGGTACTGTTAGCGGCACTTTTTCTGATAATAATTCTGTCCTCCTGCGCCACTATGAGCGCAGAGGATTTTTATGCGCTGCCCCAGCCTATGGACAGCTATATACAGCTTCAGCAGGAGATAGATGCCCTTTTGCTTCAGGGCGCCGAATATTCCTCACCCACTGCCGGCGTCAACAGGCAGGCGGTACAGTTTGAGGATATTGACGGTGACGGCACTAAGGAAGCCATTGCGTTTTTAAGCTTTGCCGGGTCGGACAGCCCCCTTAAGGTGTGCGTATTCCGGCAGGGCGAGGAGGGCTATTCCGAGGTTTTGCGCATTGAGGGAGAGGGCAGCAGCATTGAAAGCGTAAACTTCACCGATATGGACGGCGACGGAGTCAAGGAGATTGCGGTGGGCTGGCAGATAGCCTCGGGAATGAACATACTTTCCGTATATTCGGTAAGAAATTATCAGCCATCTATGATAATGAGCACTCACTACACGGAATATATCTCCTACGATTTGGACGATGACGGACGGGGCAACATACTTGTGCTTCGTCTTACGGGTTACGATATGAACGGCGAGGCTGAGCTATACACCATGACTGAGGACGGAGAGATGGTCAATACAACGGCGGTTTTGTCCTACGGCTGTGAGAGCCTGCGGCGAATCAGAACGGGTCGTCTTACCGACGGGTATCCCTCCGTACTGGTGGAATGTACCATAAACGGCAGCGGGATTATAACGGATATTTTCGCAACAAGGGGAGGAAAACTTGTAAACATAACCCTGGACGAGGGTACCGGGCAGAGCGACACGGTAAGGACCACAACGGTGTACTGCCGCGATATAAACAGCGACGATGTATTTGATGTGCCAAGGCTTGTCCAGCTTCCCAGCCTGTCGGACCAGACTAGCTACTATCTTATCGACTGGTACAATTACGGCGTAACGGGAAGGGAGTACATGGTCTGTACCACATATACAAACTACTCGGACTACTGGTCCCTTGATATTCCGCAGCAGTGGCGTGACGTTATAACGGTGCGCCGCCAGGATACGGCAAGCGGCGAGAGAGCCATAGTGTTTTCCTACATAGGCGACGGAATAAATAGCGCCGTTGACTTTCTTACGGTCTATACCTTTACCGGTGATAACAGAGAGGAGCGAAGTGGCTACGGCGACAGGTTTGTTTTGGGACAGGACGAGAATACGGTCTACGCCGGCGAGATACTGACAGAGGATATTCCTCTTGAGGTTACGGAGGAATTTGTAAAAACTAATTTCAGAGTGCTTTATACAGAATGGCAGAGCGGAGAGATTTAGATGAAAAAGGTACTTGTATTAGAGGACGAAACCAGCATACGCAGCTTTGTTGTAATAAACCTGCGCAGAAGCGGATATGAGCCCATTGAGGCGGCCACCGGGGAGGAAGCTCTTTCAAAGGTAAAGCAGAACCCGGATATTAAGGTTGCCCTGCTTGACATTATGCTGCCGGATATTGACGGCTTTGAGGTTTGCAGGCAGATACGCGCTGTCCACCCCAAAATGGGAATAATCATGCTGACGGCGAGGACACAGGAGATGGACAAGGTTACGGGGCTTATGACCGGCGCCGACGACTATGTGACAAAACCCTTTTCGCCGGCGGAGCTGACGGCGAGAATTGACGCTCTTTGCCGCCGTATGGGGGACGAGGAGGAGAGCACCGTAAGCTACGATATAGTAAGCGGACCATTCCATCTCAATACGAGAAACAGGACCCTTGAGAAAAACGGCGAGCGAGTGCGCCTTACCCAGGTAGAGTATTCCATAATGAAGATGTTTATGGATAACCCGAACAGGGCTCTTTCAAGGGAGGATATACTGAATACGGTTTGGGGGAGGGACTACTTCGGCGAGCTTAAAATTGTGGACGTAAATATACGAAGACTGCGTCTTAAAATCGAGGACGATCCGACAAACCCGACTTATATAACCACCGTCTGGGGCTACGGCTACAAGTGGGGGCTTTGATAAGTCGTGAAATTTTCAGCCGGCAGGGGAAGGAGGAATACAGATGGAGCTTGACCTTGAAAAAAAGCCGGGTATATTCCATATAAACGGGCTTAAAAGGCGCTGGGTAATGACAAGTCTTATAACAATTTTCATTATCGTCGCCGCTGTTGTCATAACCTTTTCCATAACTACGGCTAACAGTAACCTTGCCGCAATGAGGGAGGGACTTTCCACCAAGGCCAAGACTACAACGGACTTCTTCTCAAACTATATAACAAGAACCTACGCCGAGTATTATAACAGTGCGTATATGTATATTGACAATTTTGAGGATGCGGGGCGGCTTGAATTACAGTTTGTAGATACAAGGGGAAACGTAATGCTCTCCTCATACAGCATGGCGGCTGGCACAACGCCTGGTACCCAGGACGTTTCCAACGCTCTCACCACCGGGGAAATATCCTACTGGGACGGCAGAAGTCCCACTACCGGGGAGCGGATTATGGCTGTTTCGGCGCCCCTTAAATATGCTGACGGGCAGATAATAGGCGTAATGCGGTATGTAACTAGCCTTAGGATTGTGGACAGGCAGAACCTTATGACTACCCTGGGCGCTGTGGGACTGGGTCTTGCGGTAATGCTCCTTGTGCTCTTTATGAATCTCCTTTTCATAAGCACGGTGGTGGAACCTATCCGTGAGGTCACTGCCATGGCTCAGCGTGTTGCCGACGGCAGCTACGGAATGCAGATAGGAAAGCAGTACAAGGACGAGCTGGGTGACATGGTTGACGCTCTTAATGAGATGAGCATAAAGATAAGCCGTTCGGAGAAAGCTCAGACGGAGTTTGTCTCCTCTGTCTCCCACGAGCTGAGAACGCCGCTGACTGCCATAACCGGCTGGGGAGAGACTCTTATTTATGACGAAAACCTTGACGATGAGGCAAAGCGCGGCATAGGCATAATATTAAAGGAGGCAAGACGTCTTACAAAAATGGTGGAGGAGCTTTTGGACTTCACCAGAATGCAGGACGGCAGGTTTACCCTTAACGCCGTTGAGATGGATATTGCGGCGGAGATGGAGGATTCCATTTTTGCTTACCGTGAGGTGCTCCAGCAGGATAATATGGAGCTTAACTATACACCGTGCGATGATGAGATACCCCTTATTCACGGTGACCCGGAGCGGCTTCGTCAGGTGTTTCTCAATATTTTCGACAACGCCGCGAAATACGCCTCCGAGGGGAAACGTATCGACGTTTCCGTCTCCACAAACGGAGTTGACATTTATATAAGGATTCGCGACTACGGACCGGGCATACCGGAGGACGAGCTTGAGCGTGTTAAGATGAAATTTTACAAGGGCGCTTCTAAAAAGCGCGGCAACGGAATCGGTCTTGCCGTGTGCGATGAGATTATAAAGTACCACGGCGGTACTCTGACTCTCTCCAACGCGGAGGGCGGCGGAACCCTTGTTACCATAAAGATACCCATTACCCCAGTGTTTTAAAAGGGGCGCCGGGAAACTCATTTGAAGGAGCGAGTAAATGACAAAGGAAAATGAAAAATCCTGCGTTTTCCGAACCTCCATCGGAGGACAGGCCCTGATGGAGGGCATTATGATGCGGGGACCGGAAAAGCAGGCCATAGTTATAAGAAAGCCGGACGGGACCCTTGAGGAAAAGGTTGATGAGCTTCACCCTCTCCGGGAAAGGTACAGGATTTTGGGTCTGCCTTTTATCCGGGGAACGGTTAATTTTATAGAGACCATGGTGGACGGTGTAAAGGCTCTTACATATTCGGCGAGCTTTATACCTGACGATGAGCAGCAGGAGCCTGACAAAATTGATATGTGGATTAAAAAACACGTTCCCGAGGAAAAGGTGGAAAAAGCCCTTGTGACAGTTTCCGTTGTGCTGGGACTGACGCTTTCCGTTGTGCTTTTTATGATGCTTCCCACCATTCTGGCAGGTTTTTTCTCCGGAGTTGTGGGCAGCGGCTTTCTCCGCAACCTGCTGGAGGGAGTTTTCAGAATAGGGATTTTCCTGGGCTATATGCTGCTTGTTTCCAGAATGAAGGAGATAAACAGAATATGGCAGTACCATGGGGCGGAGCATAAGACGATTCACTGTTACGAGGCGGGGCTTCCCCTTACGGTGGAAAACGCCAGGGCACAGACAAGGATACACCCTAGATGCGGCACAAATTTTATGTTTATCGTAATGATGATAAGCATACTTGTTTTTGCCGTGGTACAGTGGAGCAACGTGTGGGTACGCATGATAATGCGGCTTGTGCTGCTGCCTGTTGTGGTGGGAATAAGCTACGAGATTATAAAGTATGCCGGTCGCCACGACAATATCTTTACAAAGGTTGCCACGGCGCCGGGCAGAGCCCTTCAGCACATAACAACGGCAGAGCCGGACGACTCTATGCTGGAGTGCGCCATACGTTCCATTGAGCTTGTGATTCCCGAGAAAGAGGGAACGGACAGATGGTAAAAGAGAAGGGGAGTGAAGGACATAAAAACTTATAATGACCTTTACCTCAATGCAAGACGGCAGCTTAAGGCTGCCGGCATAGAGGATTTTAATCTTGAAGCCAGGCTCCTTTTGGCAGACGCTGCCGGGAAAACAAAGGAGGAGCTTGTGCGTGATTTTAAGCTTTACGCTCTTGGCGATATAGAGGAAAAGCTCCAGAGCCTTATGAGCCGGCGCATTGCCGGTGAGCCTATGGCCTACGTTCTGGGTCAGTGGGAGTTTATGGGACGACCCATTAAGGTAGAGCCGGGGGTCCTCGTTCCCAGACCTGAAACGGAGATTTTGGCGGAGCTTGCCATAAAGCTTCTGAGAAGCAGGGAAACGGCAGGAGTAAGGGTACTGGATCTATGCTGCGGCTCCGGCTGTATTGGAATAAGCATTGCCGCAGCAGTTGCCGATACGCGGGTTGTGCTTGTGGATAACTCCATGAAGGCGCTGCGTGCCTCAAGGGCAAACGTAAAACTAAATAACGTTACCAGAAATACAACCGTTATTGAGGCTGACGCTATGGGTCAGCCGCCAATGCTTCTTGGCAGGTTTGACATTATTGTTTCAAATCCGCCCTATGTACCAACCGGGGAAATTGCCACTTTGGAGAGCACCGTAAAGGACTATGAGCCGAGAGAGGCTCTTGACGGAGGCAAGGACGGACTTAGCTTTTACCGAGCTATTATTCCCCAGTGGAGTCAGATACTCAAGGAGCATGGCTGCCTTCTTTTTGAATGCGGAGAGGG
>CALWYM010000076.1 GCA_944385775.1 uncultured Oscillospiraceae bacterium
GTAAGCCATTCCCATAGAAGATCCAACCGCGCATGGAAACCAAACGTAAAACGTGTTAAGGCAGTTGTTGACGGCTCTCCTCGTCATGTTTACGTCTGTACGAGGTGCCTCCGCAGTGGAAAAGTAACTCGTGCTGTTTGATTGTGAACCTACAAAATACACTCGTGGCTATGCTGTGAGTGTATTTTTGTTTTTTGTTTACTTTAATACATAACTATGGTAAATCTCAGGTTAAGCTACCTGTTCTGATAAAATAAAATACTATATGGAGGTAAAGAAAAATGGCTGAGCTAAGAACCGATAGGGCAAATTTTGGCTTTGGATTAATGCGTTTGCCCCGCTTGGAAGACGGAACCACCATCGATGTTGAGCAGACAAAGAAGATGGTAGATACTTTCCTTGAGAATGGTTTCGTTTATTTTGATACGGCATATGCGTATCCAGGCTCTGAAGAAGCGACGAGGAAGGCGCTTATTGAGCGTCACCCAAGGGATAGCTTCTTCCTTGCTACAAAGCTGTCAATGCAGACCACAATGACTAAAGAAGAAGCCGAAAACCTCATTAATGTTTCTCTCGAGCGCCTTGGAACAGATTACGTAGATTTTTATCTTCTTCACAATCTTAGCGGAAACAGAATTGATTTTGCCGAGAAAAATGGGCTTTGGGATTTTGTCAAAGAGCTTAAGGCTAAGGGAAAAATCCGCCATTATGGCTTTTCCTTCCATGATACCCCGGAAAAGCTGGACGAGATTCTTACAAAGCACCCTGATGCTGAGTTTGTCCAGCTTCAGATTAACTACCATGACTGGGACAGCACTGATGTTCAGTCAAGAAAATGTTATGAGGTTGCAAGAAAGCATGGCAAAATGATTATTGTAATGGAGCCTATCAAGGGCGGAGCACTTGCAAACGCTCTTCCTGACTCTGTAAAAGCTATATTTGACAAGGCTAATCCCGATGTTTCCTATGCTTCCTGGGCACTTCGTTTTGTAGCATCTCAGCCGGGCATTAACATAATTCTCAGTGGTATGTCCACCCTTGAGCAGGTTCAGGACAATGTTTCATTTATGAAAGATCTCAAACCTCTTTCAGCTGAGGAAATGGCCGTTGTTGACGAGGCCCGCAAGACTCTTGCCTCTATTCCTCTTATTGAGTGCACAGCCTGTGAGTATTGCCTTAAGGGCTGCCCAAAGAGCATTCCTACTCCAGGAATTTTCAAGGTTATGAACCGCAACACCCTTTTCCCTGACATCAAAAACGCAAAGACCAGCTATGCACGCACTGTTGCAGAGAAAGGAAAAGCTTCCGACTGCATTAAGTGCGGACTTTGCGAAAGTTCCTGCCCGCAGCATCTGCCGATTCGTGAGCTTCTTTCCAAGGCTGCAGAACAGTTTGAGTAAATCCAATTTCACAGCAAATTTTAAGGCTCAGCCGTTTTATCCGGCTGAGCCTTATTCTTTATTTTATTTCATAGACCCGAAGACATCCCTTTTTCGTTGTCTCCCATTTAATACCGCTATCTGCTTTCACCCAATCCCCTTCTTCACTAGACACGGTCATGATATATGTATTTCCGTCTAAATGAATAACTTTATTTATATTTCCCTTTGTACGGTGCTTGGAAAGGGGAATCAAATCCCTGTTCCAAACCTGAAAAGACGCTTTTGAAGTCTGAATTAAAGGACCAATCCCTGGCACAACATCAATAACCATAAGATTCTCTCCTATGCGCCTTTCACGGACGCTTGTAATCTTTCTTTTCTCCACGTCAAAAGCCACAACACGCCTGGAATACTCAATATAAAGCACTCCGGTCTCTCTGTCCATGTAAGGCATACCCGGTTCATCCGGACTGTTTATCAGTTGAACGCTCCACTTTCCGTTAAGAAGAGAATCATAGCAATAAAGGTAAGAACTGCTTCCTATAAGCAAATCATTTTTGTAAACAACAGGAATACCCCAATGCCTTTTGTGAGGCATTTTCTCAGCAGCCTGGTCTGTACCATCTGGATTAAAGGTTACAAGGTAACTATTCATCGATAAATCTACCGTGTTATATATAACAGCGACCCTGCCGTTATCAAAAAGAATCGGGTTACTTAAGCTGTCCTCGCCGCAGTAAGGTCTTACCTGCCACTCCTTCTTTTTTTCGTCTATGTTCCAGCAGTGATAAAACGTTAGAAGCCTGTTATCATCAAGAAACCCTCCGTTAAACAGCCTTGACTCACTACGCGGCACTTTAAGGAGTAGCTTTCCATCCCATGAAAACAAATATCCCTCCTCCCTGAACACTTTTCCATACTCAACAAAGGTCTGGAAGAAATACTTCTTTCCATAGCAATTAAGCCGTGACGCCTCCGGACACCCTGGAATGGATATATCAAAAATATGTTCAAAATGACCGTCTTTTATTGCAAAAAATGACTTCCTATTTTTGTTATGAGTATCCATTACCGCCGGATATGTAACATGAGTTCCAAAATCTCCTTGAACCTCGCCACTCAGAACAAGCTTCATCTGATTCGCGTTAGTACCGTTTTTCACTTTTTCAGTTAAATAATCAGTCCAGAATTTTCTGCTATTGTAATTACTCTCTTCACCATTTTCTTTTAAAGACAACGGACAATCCAGCACCCACTCCATAAGAGATAAAACAACGTCTGGGTCCTTCTCAGCAAAAATCTCACCAAGTGCCATGCTATACTCTTTATTCAGCTCAAGAGTACAACTCCAGCTGTCCCTTTTCCCCGAGCAGGCAACTGTTTCCCCATGACTTACGGGAATAAACTTGCCCACAAGTCTGCCGTTTTTGTATAGTAAAAAGTCCACATATTCCTCTCTAGAATACTCAGTAAACAAGGCTGCGCATGAAAACTTCTTTGAAATAAGCTTACAATTTGCCTCTGTTACCGTTTCTCCGTCTTTGCTTCCTATCACCGTTACCCAATTTGCATTTTTTGATACTATATCACACTGAACATGCAGAGTATTAACATCACTAATCTCAGTTTTATATAAACTGATACTACAAAAACTGCTGCTCATAGTAATTCTCCTTATTCTCAGATAAATGTTTAATTTTAAATATATTATCACATTTTTTTGCATAATACTACTACTTTTCAAAAAACCGGGCTTTTGACCATCTCAAAAGCCCGGTTTGCATATTTAAAATATTTTAACCTGATTTAGCGTTATTACTGCCGAAATTATACCCATAATCGGGTCTGACGTCATAATCAAACACTTCTGCCGCGTCGTAAAATTTCAAATACTTATCGCGATACCAGCGAAGGGTCGTCCCATCAGCATGAAGCCTGTCACATATTACAGCAGATATATCCTTCTTAATATAGCTGAAAGACTCTATTCCAACAGAGGCAAAAACCCTAAATCCCATACTCTGCAAATATTTAAAGACAGGTCCTGTTTTTTGCCAGTCATCTCCGTCAGGTCTGGCACCATGAGGATAGATAAACAGTTTTGTCTCACCTACAATAGTCCCTACCTCATTAAGCCACCGGTTCATATCCGCCTGAACAATTTCCAAACTTTTTAATGATAAATTTATATGTCCCCAAGTATGGCAGCCAAAATACCAGCCTGTTTTCTTAAGCTGCTCAACTATGGGCTTTACAGCCTCAACCTCAGTTAATCTGTGCGCCTCGTCCGCTTCCGTCCATGACCTTGTATCTGTATTTGTTCTGTAACCAAAGATGCCCTCATATCCTGTTAGGGCAAGGCACCCCTTAACACCATTCATTGTGAAATCAGGATGTTCCTTGATAAACTTGTCCATTATCGTAATTATGTCAAGATCCTGAGATATAACTTCATTTCCCTCAGGGTCAAGACCCCATGACCATATCTCCCCGTCATCGCCCAAAATAAGCTTATAGGTAAAACCGTTTTCCAGCATATACTCATAATAATTTGTATCATCTATGGAAATTACAAGCGGTTTTCTCCCATCGGGAATCATCAGAGTATTACGTTTCATATGAGCCACGCCATTTTCATCTGTGTACTCAGACCACACATCATTCCAATTAACAAGTATATATCCCTTTTCATACAGACTGTCCAAAATTTTATTAAACTCACTGACAGTTACCATATAGTCGTCAATGCCCTTTTCCTTCGCATCACCGTCAAAGGCCATCTCAGGATAGGCAATTACCTGGTGGAAAAATAGGTGCTCAACTATCCCGTCGTATGGCACAAGCTGACTTTCGTCCCACTTGTAATATTCGTACACATACTCCTCTTTTTCCGGCGCGGACTCCTCGTCATGAATTTCGTCAGGTAACTGCAATGCCTCATCATTACCATCATCAGAGGTATCCACATTTTCACTTGGCTGATTACTATTTTCCGGCTCTGGTCCCTCTTTACTATCCTTTGCTTTGCATCCTAAAAGAGTAAGGATAAGCAGAAGGGCAAGTATTGCCGTTATCGTCCGTTTAATCACAGCTTACATCACCCTTTTTTCTATTTTAGGACTGTATCCTCTAGGCTGATTATACACTATATATCCATGATATTAAAGTGACAAATAGTTTCAACATTTAAACAAATCGGAATCAATATGCTATAATTTATATTATCAAAAGGGAAAATGCTTCCCTTACTGATTTTATCTCAATTATCTTCAAATTATCCGGAATATTTATAAGACGCTTTCTCTGTTTTGGAATTATACAAGTTTTAAATCCAAGTCTGGCAACCTCAGAAAGCCTGTGCTCAAGCTGAGAAACAGCTCTGAGTTCACCAGTAAGACCAACTTCACCAATGGCCACAAGATCATCGGGTATCGCCCTGTCTCTGTAACTTGACCCAATCGCTAAAACCGCAGCCAAATCAGCTGCCGGCTCGTCAATATTAAGTCCACCTATAACATTCATATAAGCATCAGAGCCTCCGATTCTAAGTCCACCGCGCTTTTCTATAACTGCTAAAAGGAGCATGGTTCTGTTATAGTCAAAACCGTTGGATGTTCTCCTGGGTACATTAAAGGACGACGGTACAATAAGCGCCTGTATTTCAGCTAAAATAGGTCTGGTGCCCTCCATAATACAGGTCACGCAGGTACCCGGTGTATTTTCAGGTCTGCCTGCCAGAAGCATTTCTGAAGCGTTTGGGACGCCTACAAGACCTGTCTCCTGCATTTCAAAAACGCCAATCTCATTAGTAGAGCCAAACCTGTTCTTTGCGGCTCTCAAAATCCTGTTGCTCTCAGACGGAGCTCCCTCAAAGTAAAGCACGCAGTCCACCATGTGCTCAAGAACCTTGGGTCCCGCAATGGCTCCTTCCTTATTGACATGACCAATAACAAATGTGGTTACTCCGTAGCTCTTCGCTATCTGCATAAGCGCATTTGTGCACTCCTTTACCTGACTTACACTTCCCGGCGAGCTGTTTATATCAGGAGAAAAAAGTGTCTGTATTGAATCTATAATAAGCACATCGGGTTTAGTTTCCTCAACCGCTTCTAGAATATCGCTCATGTTCGTTTCTGAAAGAATACGCACTCCCGATGATGATACCCCAAGCCTTTGAGCCCTCATTTTTAGCTGTCTTTCCGATTCCTCGCCTGTTACATATAGTATTGAAAGACGGTTTCCCACGTACTCACATATTTGAAGAAGCAGAGTTGATTTTCCTATACCGGGGGCTCCGCCCACCAGTACTAATGAGCCCTTCACAGCTCCTCCACCCAAAACTCTGTCAAATTCACTAACTCCCGTTGAGAATCTGATTTCTTCCGTAGTGTCAAGCTCTGCCAAAGTTTTCGGATACCTGCGCGCTAAGGTACCGGCAGGGCTTTGAACCTTTTTCCCTGTGCTTTTAGTGACAGCCTGCTGCTCCACAAGGGTATTCCAGCTTCCGCAGGATGGGCACTTACCCATCCACTTAGGGTATTCATTTCCGCATTCTGTGCAGAAAAAAACAGTCTTGTTTTTCATTTTC
>CALWYM010000077.1 GCA_944385775.1 uncultured Oscillospiraceae bacterium
GGGGCGCATACCGCCTTTTCTTGTTATCCAGCCCTCCGGCTGTATCGGTTGAGCAAAAGTCAGCGTGGGATTGATGTGGTATCTTTATCTAAGTGAACCCCCGTTTTCCCATTTGGAAAGAGTCTGCCGCACCACATTCAGCTTTACGGCAAGCTCCTGCTGTGAAAGTCCCTTTGATTTTCTCAGCGTCTTAATATTTTCGCCTAACATTACATAAAGCTCCTTTCTTTAATCTGCCCCTATTGTAGGTCGGACTGCCCCGTTGCCGCAAGCAACCCGTTTTAACATTTGGGAAAAGCAGTTCTTTTCACCCCCACGGAAAAAATGTCATCATCTGTGGCACAGAAAAACAAAAATCCTTGAGCTTAATTACTCAAGGATTTTTCTCATTTTGGCGGAGAAGGAGGGATTCGAACCCTCGAGGTGCTTTTGACACCTACACGATTTCCAATCGTGCGCGCTCGACCGGACTACGCGACTTCTCCATATAAGCTCCCAGCCGTATTTTTCACTGAAAGCTTAACTATTATAATTTATACTTCCCACATTGTCAAGAGAATTTTTGATTTTTCAGGAAAAATTACGGTGGTTAAGACCGTCAATTTCCCTTATTTTCCTCGTTCTTCCGGTTTTCCCCGGACGGCGACGGCGGCACCGTCTCAGCCTTCTCCTTATAGACAAACTTGCCCGTTTCCTCGTCTATATAATCAAGACTCATATAATCCTGAGTATTCTCCGGCAGACCCTTGACTCTGAGATTTCTGTTATTAAGCCGTCTGAACCAGCTGTAAAGCACCGTCATTACGGGAACTCCGATAATCATTCCCATCATGCCGAAAAGACCGCCGAACACCGTAATGGCAAAGAGCACCCAGAACCCGGAAATGCCGGACTTGCTGCTGTGTATTCTGGGGACGATAATATTTCCGTCCACCTGCTGGAGTATAACGGTGAAAATAGCGAAAATCAGGCACTTTGAGGGGCTTTCCAGTAAAATAATCAGTCCGCAGGGGATCGCCCCTATAAAGGGACCGAACATGGGTATAAGATTTGTCATCGCCAGAATTATGGCGATAAGGGTTGGGTACGGCATACCAAAGGACATCATAAAGATATAGTTCACAACGCCCACAATGCCCGCGTCAAGCAGCGCACCGGCAAGGTACGCGCCGAAGGCCTCGTCTATAAACTTTATCTCCTCCATGACCTTGTTGGCTGTCTTAACCTCAAAAATGCTGTAAATCAGCTTTTTGCTCTGGGCGCCGAAGGTTTCCTTGCTGTAAAGGATATATATTGACACCACAAGACCCACCACAAGGCTGAAAACCACCTTTACAACGCTTATTACGCCGCCGGTAATCTGGCTTATAAGTGTCGCCATCTGAGGCAGTACGTCTGTTCTGAGCCAGGATACGAACATTGAATAAAATGAATTTATCCAGTCCCGCACAACAGGCTCCAAAATATCGTTGCCGTCCAGAAATTCCTCCACCCAGCCCAGAAGTATTTCCACATAGCTCTGGGATTTGTTTATAAGGTCGATAATGCTCACTGTGATCTGCGGGAGCACCGTAACAAGAAGCGCCGACACAACAGCCAGCACTGCCACATCACAGCAGATAATTGACACTATCCTTGCAAGCTTTGCCCCGAGAACAGGCTTTTTCGGCATATACTTTGCCGCAAGCTTTAAAAATACCTTGTTTTCCAAAGGACGAAGCAGGTGGTTTACAAGATAGGCAATAATAACGCCGAAGACAAAAGGTCTTAAAATCCCCAGTACAGTCTCTATGCCATCCATCACATTTCCCAGCCCGTCCACAAGGTGGAAAAAGATTATGCTTGCCACCACAACGGAAAAAGCAACAATACCCCAGTAAAGATATTTCTTATCCCATTTGAAGTTTTTCAAGACCTGTCCTCCCTTCAGGTTATCTCCCGGTACATTCCGGCAGCGTCGTCCTTCCGCACGGTTTCCTGCACGCTGAGCACCTCGGCCTTCATCTTCTTCTGACCGAAGGTAAGCTCCAGAATATCCCCCACCTTCACGTCGGTGGAGGGCTTTGCCGTCTTGCCGTTTACGGTTATATGCCCGCTGTCTGCCGCCTCCGCCGCTACCGTGCGGCGCTTTATTATCCTGGAAACCTTTAGAAATTTGTCAAGTCTCATTTTCAGTACCTCAATCATAGTATTTTGCCCCGACCTTTATCACGGTCGGGGCAAAACTGCTTACGGATATTTTATCCTATACCTTTTAAACAGGTCTCCCGGAATTACTCGCTTATAGCGTCCTTAAAGGCCTTGCCTGCCTTAAACTGGGGAACCTTGGAAGCCGGAATCTCAATTTCCTCGTTAGTCTTGGGGTTCCTGCCGGAACGAGCTGCACGCTCCTTAACCTCAAAGGAGCCGAAGCCGATAAGCTGCACCTTGTCTCCGCCCTTGAGAGCCTCAACAACGCTGTCAATAACAGCGGTGAGAGCCTTCTCGCTGTCTTTCTTTGAAAGACCGGATTTCTCAGCAATGGAGCTGATGAGTTCTGTTTTATTCATTTGAATTGTCCTCCTGAAAACGCGCCGCAAGAAAAAAACGGCGCTTTTATTATTTTAGGGCGGCACTGTTGCAATCATCACAGCAGCCCCCTTAAAGCTTATCCTAAAAGCTTGAGATTACTTTACCACAAAAGGCAAGCCATGGCAAGTATATTTACAGATTTTATAACACTTTTAATGTAGATTTGCCCAACTACGGCTCATTTTATACGCAAAATTCTCGCAAGTTTTTCTCCTTTTGGCAAAAGGAGCATATCCTCCCTTGTAATGGCGCCCAGAGCGATTATCAAAACGCCGTAAACAACAACTCCTACGCCAATGGCGCCTCCCAGACAAAACACGGCTCCGATCCTTCCGCCTCCCATCGCCGAAAACAAAAACTTATGGAGCAGCCCGTAAGTACCGTAGGCTCCCACTCCCATAAGGGCTGCGCAGATAAGGGGGCGCAGCGTGATTTTCACAAGATTGGGACGCTCGGAAAGCTTTTTCCCGATAAAGTACAGGTTTATAAGCGTAATGCACACATAGCAGGATATAGTGCCAATAGGCGCGCCGGCAATATTTACGCCGGACATACCCACAAGGACAACGTTTACTCCGATCTTGACTATTCCGCCAACCGGCAGCGCCATAAGGGAGAGCTTTTCATGGCCGCTTGCCTGAAGAACCGAGTTTGTAATAATATACGTGCACACAAAATATGAGGCTATGCCCAGCATACTGAGAAGCATTGGTCCCTTTTCGTTGGAATTGGGATAGAGCACCGTAAATATGGGTTGGGCAAGAACGGCAAGCCCTACTCCGGCAGGCATGGCTATTAAATTTGTCAGCTTCATGCAGGACTCCACAGTCCCCTTAAGCTCCCCCCGAAGCTTTCTCGCAATGGCCGCCGAAATAACCGGCACAACAGATACGGCAATGGGGGTTATAAACGCCGAGGGTAAATTAAAAAGAGTCAGTCCCTTTGAATAGACGCCGTACATAACAACCGCGTCGTCATAGGAAAAGCCCGCTCCAACCTGAAGCCTTTCCAGCACAAGCTTCGTGTCAATAAGAGTGATTATATTCATAATGGAGGAGCCGATGGTTATGGGTACGCCTACCCTCACAATCTCCCAGAGCGTCTCGCCGTAGCTTTTGGGACGGTCCAGCACCGCTCCGTCAGGGTTTCTTCTTGCAATGCCCTTTTTGTAAATCATCATTATTGGCACCGACACTCCCAGACCGATTGTAACTCCTACAATGGCTCCTGCCGCAACCGTTGGTGAGTCCTTGCCCAGCTTTGCAAAATACCACGCAATGGCAAGACCGAATATGAGCTTGCACAGTACCTCCATAATCTGGGATATAGCCGTAGGCAGCATATCATTGTACCCCTGGCTGTAACCTCTCAGCACTGACACAAGGCAGGCGAAGAACACCGCCGGAGACAAAAACCGTACCGCAAGGCTCACCTGGCTGTCGCCCATAAAATCCGCCATGGGCTGGGCGAAAAACAGCATTACAAGTGTTCCCAAAATTCCCATAAGCCCGAATACGGCCATGCCCACGTTGTAGTACCGCCTTGCCTGCATGGGTCTGTCCATGGCCCTTGCGGCGGAGATAAGCCTTGAAAGGGCTACCGGTACGCCTGCCGTGGATATGGTAAGAAGCAGGTTGTAAATCGTGTAGGTCACCTGGAAGTGAGCGGTACCCTCGTCCCCCAGAAGATTGTAAAGGGGTATTTTGTAAATAAAGCCGATAACCTTTGTTATGGCAACGGTGGCGGCAAGTATCGCCGCTCCCTTAAGATAATTCTGCTTTTTAGCTTCTGCCAAATATATCATCCTCCCGAAAGGGTCTTTATACACTCTATTCAAATAATGGTTATTTTACTATTAAAAGACCGGGAAATCAAGGATTAATAGGAGAATCGAAATTATATTCAAAAATTTTCTTCAATATTGTCCGTCTCCCTGTGGAAAAACCTGTGGAAACTGTGTAAAGTTTTTAAAAAAACACAATATATTGTAGCCGGTGCATACACCCCGGCTACAAGAAAAATATTCATCTAACTGCGAATATTCATATTCATCTGTTTTTAAGCTGCCTGATATCCGTCCCGGCGAAATTAAGCACCTCAAACTCACCGGAAAGGCGGCTCATAATGGCAGGGGAGTATCGTTTTCCCAGCTCGCCCATGGTAAGGTTTGAATTTATGACAAACTTTCTGCCTGCCAGAAGCCTTGTATTCAAAAGGGAATAAAATGAGCTTACCACAAGGCTTGTCACCATTTCCGTACCCAGATCGTCAATAATAAGAAGGTCGCAGTTTTCCATACGCTTTATATCGTTTGCCGCTTCCTCGGCGTCGTCCGGATTACGGGAAAAACGCTCCGTCTGGTACTTGGCAAAAACGGAGCCCGCCGTATTATAAACTACTGAATATCCCTTTTCGCTGACGACCCTGGCAATACAGGTGGAAAGGAAGGTTTTTCCCAGCCCCGTACCGCCGGAAAGGAAAAGGTTCATGGACTTTTCGGAGAAATTTCTGGCGTAGCCGCTGCAAACATCGAAAACAGTCTCCATCACAATCCTGGGCACATTTTTGTTTACCGGGTCGTATTTGTCCGAGTAGTAGTCAAGCCTGAAATTTTCAAAGGTCTCCTGCCCTATATTCAAAAGGGCACTGAGCTCCTTTTTCTGTTCCTCTCTGTAAAGCTCCATAAGGCAGGAACAGAGCTTTGTCCCGTCGTAGCCGGTGTCGTGGCATTTGACGCACCTGTACCTCTGGGTAAGATAATCGGGATCCAGTCCCGCCTTTGCAAGGGCAAGGGCACGCTCCTCCTGAAGCTGAAGATTTTCCCTCTGCGCCCTGTCCACCGCCTCTACCGGATCGTCACCTTTCCTCATGGCTGAGGCTATGGCATCAATAACCGTCAGTCTCAAAGCGTTGTCAATCTCCCTTATGCGGGGGTCTCTGCTATACGCCAGCTCCCTGCGCCGCTCCATTTCACGCTCGTCCGCGCCGCGCCGCTCATCAAGCCGTTTTTTTGCTCTTGCAAGTATTTTCCCGTCAAGACTCACCGGGCTCACTCCTCCCCTCTTATCTTCTTAAGGGTCTCCCTCATTCTCTCAAGGTCCTCCTGGGTAGCGGTCTGTCCGCTGCCGTCGTTTTTCTTCCGCGGATAGCTCTGCCCTCCGTGGGGTATCGTGTCACCTGCCGAAATCTCCTTGGGAGTGTGCAGGTTCCTTG